>JAICVW010000456.1 GCA_025935105.1 Nitrososphaeraceae archaeon | reverse complement strand
GAATTATCTATTGCTACTCTTGGAACAATAATTGTACCTTCACTATGACCTAGTATTGTTATTTTGTTTGGATCAACTTCTGGCTGATTTATTAAGACCGCTAAAGCCTTCTGTGCATCCTGTTTTAGATCATTAAATGTTGCATTTCCAAAAATGTTACTATCTATAATTGTATGATTTGCACCTACACCTCTCTTGTCATACCGTAATACTGCAAAGCCTCTTTCTGAAAGGTATTGGGATATCTGCCAAAATGGTTTAACATTCTTTGTTAAACTCTCATTCATGTCTGTTGGCCCAGAACCATGAATAAGCAGCACGGCAGGAAATGGACCTTTTCCGATAGCAGGGATGGTTAGTTGAGCATTAGTTTTTAATCCATTCCCCAAGTCTATTACTAAGTTTCTATATTTTATTGTCTGGATGTATTGTTGAGCCTGTGCTTGGTCTTGCTGTTTGAAAATAATTGATAAACAAGATAATGCGAGTATAGCTATCAATAACAATCCCGTAGACAGAGTCATACATTTTGTCCAATACATGCAATTCTACTATTGTAACTGCTCTATTTGAGGCTTTCATGGTTTGGAGGGAATTGAGTCTCAAATACATTTAATGACAGATCATGGTAATATTCTGATACTCTAGAAGATACTTAATCTGATCGTGATTATACAACAAGCCCTCGAGTGATAGGTGATCGTAGTTGTTTTAACATGAACATTCCAGAGATATTGGGTACTCTTGTAATCACTAGTGTATCCAAGGCCTGCAGATGATTTCCCTAGGCGCAGCCAGTTTCACGCTAATTTCTTAAACCGCTGTTATGTAATTTAGCCAACAAGCATAAAGACTTGGAGATGCATCCTCTAATTCAATTGGATAAGGGGGAAGGTTTCCAGGGGTTCTCTCGAGAAGGCCATTCTGGCTCAACGTTAATAGACGTCTTTATGTACTTGACCTGTCAGTCGACAATAATAAAGTCATGGCCAAACTGTAGTAATACTTTCTATGGGCTGTTATTATATATACATAATATACAGCGACATCAGGTCGAACTATCTGTCTAAATATCCCTTACTGGTCTAACCGCTGCTACTGCCGTCTTTAAAACAGGTGTCTGAAAAAAATATCTTTGTTTGATTGATAAGCCACGTTTAAGCCCATATTTAATAGCCCGTTCGTTAAAACACCTAGGACATTCCATCGTGGGTAAGTAGGTCTCTAGCGATATTTTTATTTACCTTAGGTTAGTTATTAACGAGTAGAGTAGAAAGAAAACAGCTATGTTCAACCTATAGAGGATATTATTGGAAAATAAAAAATGTCCAAGTTGTGGTAAGGAATTAGTAAGAGATAGGAACGAAGCAAGGAGTTCATTTCTTAAGAGAAAGTATTGTAGTCTTGAGTGTCGTTGGAAGCATACAAGGCTTGAAAATTTTTGAGAATATTCCACTTGAAAATTGCTCCGTGTCTGTGTATAGGATAGGAAGATAAGGCAATCTGAAGTAAAGTCCACGCACTCCATTCTTTTTTGTTTGTAAATCTACCAAACCGTTGTCGGTTAGTCAACAACGTGCAAAAGTTGACCAACTAATCATCACATAGTGTAGTACAAAGGCTCATGTTAAATTTGATACGACGATATCATCAAATCTATCTGCCCAAGTTGATAACTATCCAGGATTTTGATTAAGACACCTAGTTCAGGTTCATCTAATTTCTTTTGACATCTTATGGCTTCCTATTTGTCTCCACGCTCGGATCAGTTATGGGAACAAATCTCATATTCCTGGTCACGTTTGAGCGGATTCTTCTTTTCTGTGCTCATGTATCTAATACTGTAATATTATTAATGGGAATTTGCAATTTGTCAACAATTAGCCAATTATATTAGGCAACAAATTACCATCTCTTACATGAGTTACGGATGAGGTTACGGTGGTGGTGGAGGTAGAGACTTTAACAGAGGCTTTGCTCCAAAACCAGTTGAAGTAGGTAAGCAATACGACGTAGATATCACTGAAATCAGTAGACAAGGAGACGGTATTGCACGAGTGCAAGGTTTTGTCGTATTTGTTAAGAATGGAAAACCAGGACAGAAAGTAAAGATCCAGGTTAATCAGGTAGGAAATAGGTTTGCTATAGCGGAGATTGTGGCCGCAGCAGAACGGCAAATGACTTGAGGATATTACTGCAATGACGAACTGGCATGACAGTCCAATAATGGTAGTAAAGAGTGCTGACCCGGAAGCACTTCAGGGAGCAAGTCTAACAAAGATGTTTAATGAAATAGAAACTCTTATAGTTAATGGATATGCGCTAAAATTTGTAACCGAATGTAACGATGAAATCTTCGCTTTCTTGTTAAATGAGTCTGAAATAAAACAAACACAGTCCTAATATTCACGCTGTCTCGACTATCATATTTATACGACCAATTAGAGCTAGGGGAAGGCTTCTGTTTAGGGGCAAGATGCTCACTCACGCCGTCCCGGATGAATCCCTATCACTCCTAAGCCTTATCCATTTCCAATTAGTCCTCAAAAGTGGTGCACCCAGTAAACCTTATTTCATAGGCTGCCTATATTATTTATGAGACCATAGTTAGCAACAACAACGTATGTCCACACATCCGTCTCACCACCAGCCTGTTATGTT
Organism: Nitrososphaeraceae archaeon; assembly: GCA_025935105.1. Lineage (GTDB taxonomy): Archaea > Thermoproteota > Nitrososphaeria > Nitrososphaerales > Nitrososphaeraceae > Nitrosopolaris. The sequence goes on along the minus strand of JAICVW010000456.1, from coordinate 797 downwards.
ATAGTATTAAAATTCCTAGACGTCCCAGTCTGGATATCTGTTAACAACGTCAAGATATTCACCTTCGTTAGTTTCCTCCTCTTTTAGAGGATCGTTATCATAGACTTTAGATAGTTCCTCTTCCAAACCTTTAGCCTTTATAAAATGCCTGTATTCGTCTAATTCAAGGCGCATACCCTTAACCTCTCCCCTCAATTTTTCTAATTCGAACAATATTTTATATAATATTTCATGAAAAGGTTGGTTAGGGTGCTCCCTCGAATACACAATCTTATCACAGTCCCTTTTCTGTATATGCGTTGTTCCTTGAGGAAGTGGAAATATCCTAGGATGCCAAGCATGAACGGATAGGAATTGTCAAGCAGTCAAAGACTTTCTCTCTCTATCTCTTTTGAGATTGATGAGGATGAATTCAGAACGCTCTTGAAATCAGTGAAAATAGATGAATTCATTCAAAAGCCAGTTTCATTTAAAGACCTGGCGAGATTAGTTAGCAATCATATCCTTATTCAGAAAAAGTCAAGCTATGAATATCAACAGCAATCGTGTGCTAAACACTATCAAACACGTTATTCCAAACCACATGAGCTTATTGGCAAGGGTCATTTTTGACAAATTAGGTTATAAGGATGAGAAATACTAGCCAGGAATCATTTAAGTATTCTAAAAATTTATACTGGGAAAATTTCTTATACCATCGTTAGTTTGGTGGTAAGTTTTAGTGTTTCATCTTCGTGCCATATTGTGGCACATTGTGGTCAATCTCCTTAATAGCGGGCATCTATAGTATAAACTAT
>JAICVW010000610.1 GCA_025935105.1 Nitrososphaeraceae archaeon | reverse complement strand
GGGCCTCAGGGATGTAGTATTCACGCCAGGTGAATTACATTGGGGATGATAACAAGAAATTCCAAAAAATTTAAAGCCCAGCCAATACCTGCTGGAGGGTAGCGGAATTTTGACAAGGAGATGTTCACAATAATGTCGAACTATGAGTTTATTATGAAACTTGCTCTTGAGCGGGGTTTTTATTTTCCGAGTTGCGAAATTTATGCAGACGCTCCTGCAGGTTTCTGGGAGTATGGACCTCGTGGAGTGAGCCTAAAGAACAAATTCATTGAACTTTGGAGGCGAGAACTAGTAAGACGCGATGGCATGATAGAAATTGATGGAACTCAAATTATGAGCAAAAGTGTCTTCATTGCCTCGGGACATATAAGTAATTTTACTGACCCTATTATAAAATGTACCAAATGCGGTTCCACATTCAGAGCAGATAAATATATTAACGAAAAAGTGGGGTTGAATGTTCCTGAACGCCTTACCAATGAAGAAATAGATCAGATTATCCAAAATAATCAGGTTAAATGTCAGAATTGTGTTGGTGAATTTGGCCGGGTGAATCAATTCAACATGATGTTTAGAGTAGGAATAGGCCCGACTCAGGAGGAAGCCTATCTCAGGCCTGAAACCTGTCAAACGATCTTCGTTGATTTTACTCGAATTTTCAAGACTATGCGAGGAAGGCTTCCTATGGGAATCGCTCAAATCGGCAAAAGCTTTAGAAACGAGATTTCACCTCGACAAAGTCTGCTCCGGCTTAGAGAATTCTACCAGGCCGAAATCGAAGTGTTTTGTAACCCCAACAAGCTGAATGATTTATCTAAATTTGACGAAGTGAGGGATATTCCCCTAAATATCTATAATGGAAGCACATACTCTCAAGTTACGGCGGCAGATGCCATCCATAAGGGCCTAGTTCCAAACAAATTAGTAGCATATTATCTCTGCCTATTAACAGAATTCTATTCGAAAACAGGCATTGATATGAAACGAACTCGATTCAGACAACTCCCTAACGAAGATAGGGCCTTTTATGCCTCGGTTGCATTTGATTTCGAAGTCGAAACAAGTATAGGGTGGCTTGAGCTAGTTGCGTGTAATTATAGATCAAACTATGATTTAAAAGGCCATTCATCTACAAGCAAACAGAATCTTGAAATAGTTGATCCAACAGATTTAACAAAAATTCTTCCGCACATATTCGAACTGTCTATGGGGATTGATCGGAGCCTTTATGCGATCTTGGAACATTGCTATTTTGAAGACTTTGAACACGAAAATAGGATTGTTTTGAAACTTAAGCCATATTTGGCTCCCGTCTCCGTAGGTGTTCTTCCGCTCGTGAACAGAAACGGCCTGTCGCAAAGGGCAGATAAAATTTACGCTGAATTAAAACAGGACTTCGACGCTTTTTTAGACGTATCAGGGTCGATTGGCAGGAGGTATAGAAGATTGGAAGAAATAGGAACTCCATTCGCGATTACGGTAGACAGAACTACACTAGAGAATAACACGGTCACTGTTAGGGATAGGGACTCAATGGAGCAGATCAGGGTTGAAATCTCCAGTCTTCACAGCTATCTCCATAATGCAATTAGGTTGCCAAAATAAACTGAGATCCGGACGCGATAAGAAGCTGACGGTCATAATAGTTCATGCAAATGAAGAATTATCCTTAAAGTATATCCATCATTTCCCAAAAGCTGTTCTAGAGCCAAAGTCTTGGATCAGTGATCCACCCTTTCTTGAAGCATAAAAACGTAGCATCATTACTTAAAATATTGTCTAGGGTGCGGCCCGGTAAATTATATAAAAAAGTTACTAGGGTAATCATAATTAATTAGGCTTGTCTGGAATCAATCAAGCTAGAGGTACTAAAGGTAATAAGACCGTCATTAACGATGGTGATGTACTTCTTCCGGAGAAGTGGTTGGTCAGATTTAGAAATCCTAAGGGGTTTTTTGTAAGACAATTTCACGCTCCTGGATTTTACGAAGCTTATGATACAGTTATGACCTATGCAGAGAAACTAAACCTTGAGATTCTGTGGTTCAAAGAGAAAAGGACTTGTGGAATAGAGTACCTTAACCGCAATTTTCCACAGCTGGAATCCTTTTGCACGTATTGTAATAAGAAGTTTAATCATGCAGATCCTATTCTATGTGCAGAGCTTGACTGTAGTTTGGAGTTTTGTTCACAGCAATGTGCACATAATCATCAAAATATGAGGCACCGTCATAAGCGAAGCTAAGTCCTAATTTCGTCGATAATTAAATGTCTTCACACCTAATCAGCTATGCAAGGCCGGCCTATATTACAATTGAGACTTGTAATCAATGCTATTTACTCTAGGAATTCGTCTGGAAAGTAGTTGATATACTACTTGAGATTTTCTCACCAGTTTATCTACAGCTGTGATTGTGTTTTATTAGGCTAATGAGGTTTGAAGAGCTAACAAATAATCAATGGAATATTTTACTACCGTCAATCCCTCCTCATGCTCCTACTGGTAG
>JAICVW010000520.1 GCA_025935105.1 Nitrososphaeraceae archaeon | reverse complement strand
CTTCGAACCTCACTATCGTAATAAAACACAATCAAAGCTATAGGTAAACTGGTGAGAAAGTCTCAAGTAGTATGTCAAATTACTTTCCAGATGAGTTCGTTATTTTTAGATCTAATGTTAATAAAGATCAGGTCACTGACCTTTTCAGTGTAAGGCATCTATGCTTTTATTAGAAAAGAGCTCCTAATGTATGTCCAAGGTAAATCAATTCACGATTGATATCGTTACAAGGTTAGAAAAAATTTAATTCGACTAAGAGCAGGTGATGAAGATCCTTCTACTTATGTTAAGATTTGACTAGTGTATTATCAGTAGAGTGGTTGTCTTAGGACCAATAGATGTAGATCCAGATGTAGACGCAGAGGCTATTGCAGTCGCATTATGTAATGATACTCCTATTCGAGTAGACCATATATGAGAACTCAGTTCAGCTCGGACTTCAGAGGAGCACTTGTTGTTGTGCATTTTGTATAATCGGTTGGGCCGCCAGTATTTTGTGCTTTGACTTGACCATATGTGCTGTGAGTCAAAACTCATGGAGGCTATACGGCCTGTCCTTGTGAAGCTCTTGGGTTCTGGTTACCTTTATTTTCATTGTCGACTATCCTGGGCCAATTTGAAAAGTAAGATGTATTCGTTCTGATGGAAGATTTACGGTAGACAGTTAAAATTGAAACAGTCAGACGTTTTTAGATACCGTTTATCAGCATTTAGTCTTTATTTCTATCTGCTAACTTATGAGGATCCCATTAAGCGTGTGAGTAGGAATCATAGGCGGTGTTTAGCATGTTAGTAGAGGCTAACAGAAATATAATGAAGAACCTTATAACCACCTGACCTGATTATACTTTCTTCCTTGACAGAGATGACTAACAGATTTACAATTTTTACTTGCAAACTATGTGGATCTCAAACAGTAGACTACTCAAAAATATGTTGGACCTGTTGCACTTCTCCTACATACAAAACACGACTAAAGGAGATTAAAGAGCTGAAACTGAGTGATATTCCTACAACGTAATAGCGGACCATAGCAGCCTGCCTACATTTGTGGTGATGGGTAGGCGGGCCTTTTATATCCTGTAAGGAGCAAATTTGATATGATAACAGATCATCTGGATGACTTAGGGTCCAGGAGTCGGATTAGTAATAATAAATCAAACATGGCAAAGTTAAGTGTATAGATGTGTTCCACATAAAAATCAAGCAACGCCTAGTTTCTTTCGCAAAATGACCTGTATTGTACAATCATCTCAACATCCCTCTTGCAAAGTTCATTCATAAACTTCTTAAAAACCAGATTTCTGTCTCTATTATTTTCGTCTATCGAGACTCTATATTTACTCCCTCAACAAGCTAGAGTTATACGCCGATATTAAGGTAAGGTTATATTTCTCGGACATGACTGAATGGTTGACTGGCCAGTATAAAACTCGTCTGTAATCCAACCTTCTATGTTATCTATGTTATCTATGAACTCGTTCATTCAACTTGGCTGCATAATGATCCTAATGAGACTTTTCAGATGAGTTCAATATGCTTTATCATTTGTCTTGTGTCTAATTCTTCGTCAGAACAGGACAAAGAAATCACGGAAAGAATCCTTCGCATCGAGCAACAATTACAAGAGATGAATAAAGACATTAAGCAGATTGATAACTGATAAATAGTAATAAACTATCAGAACCAATTATGCAAATTCAGTCGGAGATAACGAAGTTGCAGACAGATTTAGCAAACACGGATAAGACGATTATTGATGTACTTAAAGATATTCGACCAAGTATCAAAAAGAAGAAAGCTAAGAAGAGAAGTAAGAAGGATAAGAGTAAGAATAACAAGAAGTAATGTGTGTAGATAATGGTGGTCAGTAAGTTTGGATTTATATTTACTAAGGCATGGAGAGGTAGGACACAGTATTATTTCAGGTGGTACTAGTGATTTGGCCCTCACAGAAAGTGCAAAAAAAGAAATAGCAATAGTGGCAGGGTCTATCAAGGCATTGAACTTTCAAATTACTGCAATTCTTACTAGTCCTCTTAAACGTGCTACCCAGACTGCTAAGATACTCTCAAAAACATTAGGTATTGAAAATAGAATCTCAGTCTGTAATGAATTAGCTCCAGAGGGTAGCAGAGCCAAGTTAGCAGAAATATTGCTACGCTATTCTCTTGATTCATCTATCCTCATTGTTGGACACAAGCCATACCTTTCAGATTTGATGTATGAAATTATATATAATGAAAATGGACATGGGCTTAAAAGGAGAACTTCAATCGGAAGGAAGCAATCTATAACAGAACTATCTCGAGGAATATTTTTAAAGAAAGCAGGACTTGCCAAAATAAGACTGGTTTCATTGACGCCTACGATGCGCGGAGAAATAAAATGGCTGATCACACCAAGGATTTTGAAGCAACTACAAAGGTCTCGATCCTAACTACAACTAAGAGAGGAAGTTCTGTAAACGAATTTGTGGGCTATATACACTGTAAGATATGAACTCTTGATATCACCACACTCAAGGTTTCAACCGTCGCGTGGAATGTGAAATATTTATTGGCCATAGGGGGTATAGTTGTCCTTTTGATGTGACCATGACTTAAGAATAGGACCGCACACTACTGTGTCAAAGGGAAAAATCTGAGAATCCGAACTTTGGTTTGCAGTATGTGAAATGAACTCGGGATTATTAATAATTGATGAGATAATACTATAAGGCTATGCCTACTCCCTATAGAATTGTGTGATCTGTGTACTTACCTGAACGTCTGCTAGCTCGTAGTTCGCGAAATAGATGTACATATGTCTGGCCTGTCGGGGCATGGGTTTTATTTTTATAGGTGAGTCAGACAAGGATTCAGTGAAAGAATGTCCCGATTGCAAAAACAATTAGGTTGGGTCTAAACTGGCCTTCGATATTCTTATTATATTCTAATATTTCTCGATTGAATTTGCCGTCAATGAAATTCTATTCTCAAATTTGGTTGTTAACGCATTGGTTAATTTGGGTGCCCTTGACCCAATCGCATCTTCCAAGATTGAGGAATTGGTACACGATTTAAAACAAAGATTTACTGTT
>JAICVW010000154.1 GCA_025935105.1 Nitrososphaeraceae archaeon | reverse complement strand
GAGCAAATTGATACTTGTTTATCTGGAGGGTCGTAAGAGTAATTCAGTTCAGTTCAGTTCAGTTCAGTTCAGTTCAGTTCAGTTCAGTTCAGTTCAGTTCAGTTCAGTTCAGTTCAGTTCAGTTCAGTTCAGTTCAGTTTAGCCATAAAGAATCATAGATTGAGAAGGAATCCGTTGTTTGCGTTTTTTCTTGTCTTTGCGTCTCTGCCGATGTCGATGTTAGCTCACGATAACGATTTACTAGGAGATACCCAGAGGCCAATTAGCAGATCGAAATAAAAAGTTGGACTAACTAGTTTAGGTTTTGGACTATTTATCTTGCCTTCTCTTGAACTCGACATATTTCCTTTGAATTACGTTTTAAGGACTTCCTGAAGGGACTCGAATGCAGCGTTTTTGCCATAGATGCTCAATAGGTGCAGTATTGATACAGCATTCCTTCGACTTTTATTGATAACCTGGGAAATTTACCCATTTGGCTAACACTTCAAACAGAAATGCCATTCGCTTATTGGTCTTAGAGAACTTCAATTTTTACAAATATTATGATAATAGGACAAAATGTTTAATTTATCGCCGGCTCTTCGTAAATCTTATGTCTACGTATAGTAACAAACGTCCTTGAGAGAATAAAGGTCATGCCGTTTTAGGAACTGGTAAACAATGGAACCATTCTGCCAACCTAAATAACATCCCTTCAGGTAGTGCCTGTCCTATTAAAACAGTATTACAAAATGGTGTCCAACAGCAATCCATGTCTTATTGGGTCCATATTACAAAATGTGGTCTATGTGCCAAAGCCAAATCCAACACGATAGCTGTTCCTATTGCATCACCGTCTTCAACCACCAGTGGAAGTTTTGTTCAATTAAATGGATTGTCTAGCTTTGCCACAACCAGCGGAGCTACCATTGTATCATATTCGTGGGTGTAGCAGCCCGTAGTAGTCTGCTGCTACATGCGTTGTTATAATATACACATGATCAATAATAATCCAATTGTGTTGACTGGCCATCAGTCTGTTGCTGTATCTAAGTGAATAAAATTGGTATCAGCAGCGTTTATGATTTTTCAATATGGATTCTAAGCAATTAGGATCAACTTTGAGTAGGTTTTAAGTATAAAAATTGCAATATTTATATCATGGAATTAATTGAGAGTGTTAGTTTGATTCTAGGTGGGTTCATTGCTACTCTGGTTAGCATGGAAATAGGTTGGAGGTTGGCAAGCAGGCGAACAAAGAAGGCAAGACAGGAGGTAAAAATGCCGCAATGGACGGTGTAGAAATAATATCGGTATTGACCGGTTCCTTTGTATTGCTGGGTCTGTATTTCTTCCCTATGGCGTATAGGAATAAAGGAAGAGAGAAGCTACAAATATAGAATGAAACTCGCTCCAGATAAGAGGTTAAAATCAGACTGTAGTTTAGTGATCTGATATACTAACTCAGTGTCAGCCAGCCAGCTACAGTCGGTGTGCTTCTTCGAGTTTGTGATACATGGTTTCGCGCGCGTGGCTCCGATATGCTATTGTAAATGGTATAACTCATGGTTGTTGTGGCAGACATTAAAAGAATACTATAGACCAAAGAAGTCTAGTTAGAACGTGTACAGAATAGGATTCTATATGTGAAAAGCTATTTTTCTTTCTAGTCGACTAGTAGACTCTAATAGTCTTCTTGTTTTTTAGAGATTGATTTTAGAGACTCCTTTGAAGTATCGCAAATATAGTTTGAATGTTACGACAAAGCAGAATTGAATCACAGACTCATTGCAATAATTGCAGTTGTAAGCTTAGCTGCAATACTCTTGGGTAGCGCTGTGACAACCATGGAAGTACATGCATCTTTCCTATGGCAAGGAGGCGTCCAGCCAAGTCGAATCATTGTGTTATATTCATAATAATTATAGACATCGTGCTAGTTATCGTTTACTAGGTGCACACATTTTGAGGCCAGATTACAAATAGTATTCGAAGATCTCTGTTTATTTCGCCGAGCCACTATCAGAGAAAGAGTTAGTGTAGCTAACTTTAAGATTCCTTAGGTTAATCTGTTAAATATGATTAAAACCCTAATTTTATCCACATATTTGAATGGCTTTATGGTTTCAATTACAATAGCACACAATCCAATTTAACAACAATTACGGGAAATCCTGCAAATAATAGAACTAGATTACTTCTCTAACGGCCTTCCAGCTAGAATTATGATCTTAAGTTCACCAATAGGAAAAAGGATATGTTTGTCTTATGCAGCAACAAATGAAGATTACGCACTTTTCCTTCCAACTGCATAAGAGGGCGTCTTGACATCATTCTTAATAATGCCAATGTTGTGGTTAACATCAATGGCGGCAATGTCTCAAACAGAAATTCGCAGATTTCTTATGAAAGGTACTTTTACAGGAAAACTTGCTACAGTTAGAGAAAAAGGAGGTTCTCATGTTGTCCCAATCTGGTTTGTTGTAGATGACAAAAATCGCAAAAGAGGGATAGGCGATATTGTTTTTAACACTGGTAGCGAAACAACAAAAGCGAAAAATATACGCTTTGATAAAACAGTAAGTATTTGTGTAGACGATCAGACACCACTATTTTCTTTTGTAACAATATTTGGTGTTGCGAAAATAATGCCCTACAAACAAAGAGAGGTTCTAAAATGGGCCACTAAAATAGCAGAACGGTATATGGGAAAAAGTAAGGCGCAAGAATACGGTAAAAGGAATAGTGGAGAAGGTGAAGTGCTAGTACGAATAACCCCAAAAAGAATAATTGCAGGAAAAGATATTGCAGTCTAGGCTAGAAGGTTCAATACATCCAGTTCATACATCTGTCCTATTGAAATCAAATGGTTTCATAAAATTAGCAAGCTAGGTTTGTGCATGTGCGACACTAGATAATTGAAGACCCAAATATGCCAAAAAATGTTAAAAGCCAGATAACAAAGGCTTTTCCACACCTGAATCATAATGAAACATCATCATAGTGTATTCTTTTTGATTCATATCAGTAGTATGTAGTATAAGACAAGTCAGGCTGTACGCCTCCGGACTCTCCTTATACCTTGTAATGAAATGTCTCTGATACTGGATGGTGTACAGAGCCAAAAAAGTTTTAATGTGCTACTAGCATTACCTTCCAGTTTCATTCTCACACATGGTGCCTACCGCTATGTTGCAGCCTGGATGATCCTGACCACCATCTAATGCAATGCCGCCAGGCATATCATGAGTAATACCACCATCTACAGCAATACTCCCTCCATTAGCGTCGCCACCAGTGTGGTCATTTGTACCATCAGCATCACTACCTGGTCCTATTGCTTCACCGCCGTTTCCGCCCTTGCCACTTGTCCGTCAGCAACACCACCGCCTAACACTATCCCGCCATTGCCGCCATTGTCTTCTGCTCCAGCGTTCCCTCCATTGGCCTGACTACCAACATCGCGAAACCTCCATCTCCCCCATTAGGTCCGCAAAATCTGTTTTTACTATTTCCATTACCTCCGTTTCCACCATTGGTCAGGACAAAATGATAACAATAGGCCTGGATAAACAGCCTGATCTCTACAAAGAAATCAAGCTACTTGCAAAGTGTATGAAGTGCATCAAGATGGATAACGCTACAGCTACAAGAGGCCAGATGGAATGCTTGATTTATGAATATCAATGTAACTACTTTTATTGCTGACAGAAAGCAATATAGATTAACTAAGGTGGATACTATGTCCAAGCAATTTCTTCCTACGCTCTATTGTTAGCAAGTACAGCCTTAGGCAAGTGATCGGTACATCCTAATAGTACTCAGTAATATGGGAAATTGTAAAATATTCTTTGGAAAACAAATGCGCTACGTGTAACATGATAATTCATCCAGCCTTTCTTGGGCATCATAAATGTGGTTATGCAAACTGTCCTGTTTGCAAAGATCCAATCTCACACGCACAATATTGGATCCACATTAGGTCACATCCGGGACACGAGAACGATAGCCCACATCCACCTAGAGATAGGTTTGGTCAGACACCTAAATAGCAGTCTAGCTTTGAAGATGGGCATGCTTACCCTCGCTAAACCAGGTTAGAGATAGAAGATTTGATCATGCTAGGTTCTAGACCTAGTGTTGCAATGTTGATGGTCTGAAAACATTGCTTCAAGATTTCAATATAGTAAGTACACGGCCCAGAAATATGTCAAATAAACTAAATCTTGCAGCCAGGACGGCATTGTAGTATTCTTCCATAGATAACTTCACTTTGAATTCTATCTCTGCTTCTTGCAAAAAGAACTAGATATACACATTATATCGTCAAAATCAATATGAATGAACTAGCTCTTTATGCTTCTTGACCTGTCGTTTTGTGTAAAACATGTCGAAACAGATGCTACACCTTATTGGTCCTTGTAGTTTTCTAGTACCTCTATAAATATCGTAGTCAGAATTGCTCGTAACAGTCGGTATAGCAAGCCTATGTATGTATGTTGTTTTCTGCTAACCTAGGTACGCAGTGTATGCAATCCCAGAAAATACTTTTCTCAGTTGTTGCTCTGATTGGTATTATAACTATTATTTTATTGACGCTTTTATCTTTCAATAAAACACTTGCAGCATCAAGTCCTTCTTTTGGCATTCAACAAATCACGGATGAGAGGAATAAGTGGGTTCAAACATATGGTAATGATAGCACACACTTAAAATCTGGTTACACAAGTATACCATCAGTAGATTATCTTAGCGATGGAAAAATTCTAAATGCAACATACTGGTTAGCCTCAAATTCGGAGAATGCTTCTACCTATAATCAACCAGATAGAAAGATTAGTTATGGCATGCTTATTGATGCCGATTCAAATACAAAAACAGGATACAACGGGGCCAATTACGACTTTTATATTGAAGCAGTTAATGGAAAATGGAGTGAATATCTGTATCAATATTCATCAACAGGTAATTATGCACTTATAGGCTCAAAGGCAAATTATACCCAACTTTTGGGGGTTCATCGGCCATCTAACATTTACATATACAATATACATTTTATAACATCAATAGTTGAGCCGATTGCTGCTACGTTGACAAAGCCAATATTCAATAACAAAGTAAGTGGATTTATAGATCCAGAGTTTTTTGCATCCAAAAAATATCCATCGATCGAATATTTGACAAGTCCAACAAATTTAACAGTTACCGTGATACCACCACTTAATGTTAATGATCAATTTAAGAATTTTTGGGATACATATGGACAGCCCATAAGCATTATTGTTGGAGGATTTGCAGGAGGATTTGCTACTCCAGAGGATTCTTCGCCTTAGATTGATATAATGTGCAAGTCTTGTACCAGAGTGGGCTTAGTGTACCACGTATGGCCACATTTGTGGCAAGTGATTCTAACGGAAGTCTTTGTCTAATTTATTTAGTTATCGACCTCTAGTGGAGAAATTATGAACAACAGTACCATCTGAGGTCTTACTTTCATCTATCCATATATGGAATTTCGCGCCCAGGGCAAGAACCCTTTATCGGTTCTCTTTAGGCCATTCAATAAAAATGCTCCAATTTATTGGATATAAGTTGACGAGATATGCCAGTGGGACTCAAGGAAAATCCGTGACTATTGAACTGTCTTTTGATGCCTCAGTGATTGGCGATTCTTACATGATGAACATTCATATTCCGTATCCTCATAGGGGAGTCCACTTGTCCACACATAAAATTGCTCATATGAGCAATTTATGCACTTCATTTTTTGCTTTTCAACCATTTTTGCACTGCATATACTTGACAGAAAATTATTTGTTTGCTCTATCTTGGATGTCATTGTTTTCTGCAATTTACTGATTATCGTTTACGCCCAGCACCTATAGTCACCTAATGCACTCGTAGCATGCTTAGAGACCGAGTTAAAAAGATCTTGCCCATGAATCATGATGTGAGAGCCAATACTGAATAAACAAAGTTCTTCCCAGCCAACCATGACATGGCTTTTTTGCTCAGTCAATTACTGTTAGATCTCTAGCCTTCGATTGAGTATATGACCAAAAGGTATACAAAACTATATCACAAATGGGGAGCAAAACAGAGTCAGATCCTCCTGGAGATGTGCAAGGGAGAATTTTGCCACTTCAATAAGGGCCTATCAAACCATGATAACCTACGGATATCAGCTTGTATAGTCGTTTGTTCTCAGCTCTACACAATTATCCGACACATATTTTTTTATATCATTGTAATGAATTGCGGAAAATGCTATCTTGAACTTTCTGTTAAGATGGTTCTGGCCATAATCAAATCTGCTCACCCCAAGTATTCTGTTTTCTAGTTTTGCATCTCTAAGATATTTTGGATCGATTTCGAATATTTCCATATAAGCAGCAGTTGGAAATACAAAATATCCCAATTTTGTGAGCCCATTTATTTGCATTAAAAATCTTGGAATGACTGGACATAGATTCCATGTGATTTTGCTATTTGTTCAGATTCCCATGAGATATTTTCAGAAGAGTGGT
>JAICVW010000383.1 GCA_025935105.1 Nitrososphaeraceae archaeon | reverse complement strand
GGAACGTGAGCTGGGTTTAGACCGTCGTGAGACAGGTCGGTCTCTGCCTGACAGGGGCGTGGTTGTCTGAGGGGAAGTTGCCCCTAGTACGAGAGGAACAGGGCAGCGCAGCCTCTGGTTTATCAGCTGTCCGACAGGGCATGTTGAGCAGCTAAGCTGTCTAGGATAACTCCTGAAAGCATCTAAGGAGGAAGCCTTTCCCGAGAAAAGACAGCCTTCCGAAAGGAGAAGGGTGGCCATAGAAGATGGCGTTGATGGGACGGGGGTGTACGCATCAAGCTTCGGCGAGGTGTTCAGCCCGCCGTTTCCAATAACCCAACGCACCTGCTATACAATAGGTGTAGTCGTGGAGGTAAATACGCATTCAAACACGTAGAAATGTTGTGAGTCAGATTGTAGATAGACTATATGTGACAGATCTTTATTTTTCTAAATTTATTTTTATTAATGCACATCGTGGCTAGATGACATTGCGCAAAATATTCCAGATGGAGCAAAATCAAGATCTGCAGCACTCAGCTAGTGCGGAGCAAATTTGAATTAAAAAGATATTCTGGATGAGTTACAAACTGCAACTCACCCAGATTTGTTCCCCATCGGTTTGGTCGATGCGATTTATTAACGACGATTGTGTAATTTAAACCATACTTACTAAACATGGGTCTTAACCCGGGGCTAAAATAGAGACGAAGATATTTTAAAGAGGAGGGTGTATATTAACTGTCTAGCATTGAGCGGGGACAATAAACAGTTTCTTTCGCAACAGCTTTTATGGATTGGAATTTCTTTAGGCATAAGCCTTGCTATTTCGTTTTTAATACCATTTCCTTATTCCTTGCCCATAATCATCGCGGTTTTTATTTTGCTTAGCTTCTACGTAAGAAAGAGAACCCTGAGGAGAATGGGTATGTCCGGTGCATCAATGTTTGGTTATAATTCGCTAAGCTATTATTGTATGAATTGTGGAACAAAACATAATCAAGCTTCTTGTCCTAAGTGCGGATCAAAAATGAAAAGAGTTGGTTCATAAGAAGCGTACTGTATAGCCTACTTTAATCGATTGTGGCTGCAATAAGCTACTTGAGTGTCTGTGTGCGAGCGATGTGGCGCAGAAAAGACAGGTTGGCAGGCCCAAATGTGTGCTCTGTAAATTGAGGATAAAAGAATAATGAGCAGAAATTGTGAAGTTTGGTTGGTATAGTTAGATCCAGATGCACTAGCGGACCTGCATAAGTCAACATTGCTATGCGTATCAATTAGGTCAATTGTATTTGTCCTCAACAGGGGAAACAAATTGTCGAGATTCGTCTTCCACTAAATTCAAAAACCTAGGTAAGCAAACTTTTGTAGCTAGAGGTATTTCAGGTGCAAACGCAGGTATATATACAGCCGGTTTATAAACCCCTTGTAGTATGCCTCAAACAAAACCCATTGTCAGTATAGAAAATGTGGTTGCGTCGGCGACCGTGAACCAAACGGTAAACTTAAACCTGATTACACAAATATTTCCAGACGTAGAATATCATCCTGACCAATTTCCCGGACTTGTTTTCAGGTTGAAATCGCCGAAAACAGCCACACTAATTTTTAGCTCAGGAAAGATGGTGTGCACTGGGGCAAAATCAGAAGAGCAGGCCATTAAAGCTGTTAGGAATGTAGTTCAGAAATTAAAAAAGGGAGGAATTCCAGTTGAACATGAACCGCAAATCGAAATTCAGAATATAGTTGCTTCTGCGAGTTTGGGCGGTAAAATTCATTTAGAGCTGGCTGCGAGAGTTCTTCCTAGGAGCATGTATGAACCGGAGCAATTCCCTGGTCTAATACACAGGATGTTGGATCCAAAAACAGTTATACTCCTTTTCGCAAGTGGTAAATTGGTTTGTACTGGAGCTAAAAAAGAGAGTGAGGTATACAGAGCAGTCCACAACCTCCATGAGCTGTTGGAAGAAAAGACTCTTATGATTTATGAAAGCTGATAGAATTATTAGTTATGTTCAAAAGTATTCCGGTTTTGGGGATCTAGATATGCTAGAGCCTTAACTCGTAACATACCGAAAAAGGCATGCCAGAGATCTGGCTCAATTATGGGAATACACAAGTCGCACTTAATATAAAATTAGAGAACCTACAAGCAGAAATCTCGCCCAAAGTCCGAAGCATTTCAGAGGACGAAATTATGAGGGAACTACATTCGATACCCTTATCCGGCAAAACGTTAGTTTTAACTCTATCTGCGTCTATGGCTGCTAACAGAATTGCCTCTATGCTTAGCCAGATGAGTGAAGCCAAGGGCTATGAACCACTTGAGGTTAGAACTCTGGAAAAGGCTGCCACACACGATCCAGACAGAGGGTTTAACATAGGAACGACAGATTCTCCACTATACCTGAATAAACAATATGGGAATGTCGTGTTTATCTCAAGAGTATCTTACGACCCATTATTCGGGTTCAGTGGAACACCAACTTTGCTACTACGAAAATATATGTGCTATCAAATGTTGAAAGCTTACGAGTCAAGGAAATCCAATATCCCAACGCCAGGAACTAAGTGCCCTCCTCTTCAAGAGGCTCTCGCTAGCGCCGCTAGTATTTCTGCCTTTTCTCTCGAGGTTGTTGAATTCAGCTCAAACATATTAGGCGTTTTTGCAGGCAATGTGGCCGATGCCTTTCGAAAGGCCATAGATAGCTTAACTTCTACTGAGGTACCAGTAGAACAAACGAAATCGCTAATTCTAAGTGGGACTGATGAAACGGACATTGATTTATCTACATCATTGAATCTGCTTTGGAATTCCACTCATGTGCTTCAGCAGGAAGGTTCTGCTGTTTTATTGGCTGAAAATCGGAAAGGTTTGGGTAATGGAGCACTTAAAATGCTTCTGGAAGGAAAGCTAAAAATTGAAGATTTGGACAGACACGGTTTCTATACCGAAGGTTTAGAACATCTCTTGTACCTCAAAAATCTAAGAGAGAAATACCAGCTAGGTATTCTCTCTACTCTGCCATACTGGTATCTATCAAAGTTAGGCCTTGAGAGTTACAGAGGAACAAGAGAACTTCTAAACAGGTTGTTGACTAGATATGGAAAGAAAAGCAAGATATTGGTCTCACGAATAGGCGATGTTCACCTGCTAAAGACGGATCTCTAGGTAGAAAGGCTAGGTATAATATAGCATTCAGATTACAAGAGAACACGTCTGACAACTATTACCTCAGTGAAGAAGTACCACCTCGGTAACAGTATCATTTAAGAAAGTGATATCTGTTCATCTTTGAATAATAGAGTTTAGTCAAAAAGTTGGAGACAGCATCTTTATTCAGTAATTGACATTGACATTGATTGAGATTCGGTAACTCTCCATTCTGGGTCGTTGCAGTATTCTTAAGAGTCTAAGATGGCAGTAGCTAATGCGGCGGTGAATAAACTAATTAACAGGTTTTTGATCTTCCTTTCAAAATCGATAGATCTCGTTCGGGTTTGCAGAATTGTATTAAATCCGGTTCAAAAAATTTATTTCAAGTTTAGAGGAGCAGGAGCATCCGACACGGGAGAAGAAAATGTTCCAGATCGAGGTTGTTTGCCGCCAATGAATTAGGAGACAACAAATGTAGTACACCTTCAAATCATGATTCGGGATTTTGCCAAAAGGAGACTTCTTGAGATCTGATCTGGAGTAATCTCAGATCGACTAGGTACATCATAATAATCAACGAGTTTTCCGATGCGCTTTTTATGATTGGGTTGTTAGGACGTAGACCACAACCTCGTGCATAGGAGACAATGTATCTTTGAATAAATTTGTACCATTAAGCTATCCGGGCGATTGGTCACATTCGGCAGCGGAAGTTAGTGTTCTTTATTGGAAACATTGCCTTCCAATTGAGTCATGCACCGGAAATCTTCATTTTTCAATAT
>JAICVW010000159.1 GCA_025935105.1 Nitrososphaeraceae archaeon | reverse complement strand
TGACTCGCATGGCTTAGTCCCACTCTGATAGCAGTCGGGTCCGGCAGGATCAACCGGAGCCATTATTTTTTTAACTTAAAGAGTACGACCGGACAACTTAGTATTGTGCGGATCATGTGACCAATGTCGGATACAATTTATTTCTATTGAATCCCCATATTATGAGCGCAACTGGAGGTCAGTGAATCACAAAATGGCACCATGACCACAACTCATCACCAACGCCGCCTTGGAGGTTGCGTTCTTCATAGTTATTCACATATTCGAATATAAATCTTATCTCCAAGCGTAGCAAACAGGAATGTATAATAAATTTAGGAGTCGATAATTTTCAACGATGCGGCAGGATAAGATTGGTATTGCGTATGAGAACAAAACGCAGAACTCTAAAGCACTTTTTACTCGAGGGACCAGGCTATTCGCAGGAGGAATAAACCACAATGTCAGGTTATTTAAGCCATATCCTTTTTTCTCAGAAGGAGCAAATGGCAAGTTTATCTTTGACGTCGATTCCAACAGATATACAGATTACTGGATGGGACACTGGTCGCTAATACTAGGCCATTCACCAAAGCCAGTCGTCAAAACATTATCTGAGCAGCTTCATAAAGGAACACTATACGGAACGCCTAATGGCGCATCACTTGAACTAGCAGAATTAATTCAAAAGCTAATGCCAAGCGCAGAACTTTTACGCTTTTCTAGCACTGGCTCCGAAGCAACCATGTATGCAGTTAGGTTGGCTAGGGCAAAGAGCCGTAAGCGTGTTATCGCCAAGATTACAGGAGGATGGCACGGTTTCAATACTACCCTAATGCATAGCGTGAATTATCCATTCCATTCGCCAGAGGGTACTGGTCTTATTGCAGAGGAGGAACAGTTTGTTGAGAGTCTACCATTTAACAATCTAGATTCGTCCCTGAAAATCCTGCAATCAGTGATCGATGACATAGCATGTATCCTCTTGGAACCAATTCTTGCAGGCGCAGGTTGCATAACTCCAGACATTAATTATTTATTGGGTTTACAAGAATTTGCACACAAAAACGATATTTTGCTAATCTTTGATGAGATTGTGACAGGATTTAGATTATCGATTGGAGGCGCCATTCAGAAATATGGCTTGAATCCAGACTTGTTCACTCTTGGCAAGATTGTGGGTGGTGGGATGCCGATAGGAGTTGTTTGTGGGAAGAAGGAGATAATGACACTCGCAGACCCGACTATTCCGGCTGACAGTGAATTTCGTTGCAACATAGGTGGAGGAACGTACTCTTGTAATCCTATGACCATGATGGCAGGATTAGCGACAATAAAATATTTAGATGAAAACAAAAACGAGATATATTCCAAGATTGATGGGCTAGGAGCTAAGGCTAGATCTGGACTGACAAAAATATTCAGCGAAGCGAATATTGACGCTCACATAACAGGGGAAGGCTCGCTTTTTCTTACCCACTTCCTAAATGACAAGGTCAAGATAATAAAGAATGCCACAGATGTATCCCTTTCGGATCAGAAATCACTTTACAGATATCACCTCGCATTAATGACACTAAATCAGATATTTTTCCTCCCAGGAAAAATGGGTGCGATATCATACGAGCACTCCGAAGCTGATATCGATCAACTCTTAATGGCTACCCAAAGGATATTAGAATCTGGTTTGGTCTAATTAGTTGGGGTAGTGATGGCATATTTATTCTAAAAGCTGGAAGATCTGGTTATATCGATGTATATTTATCAATCAAGTACTGACAAAAAATGACCTACTTAAAGGATGAGCGTGCTTCTCATACTACAGACAATACCCATACCCTTCACACTAATCATACATCTACACCTTCCAAAAACTTGAACGTGTGGGTAGAAGGATATGGCTGTACTTCAAGCATAGGTGATTCTGAGACGATCCGTGGACTATTAAAAGAAGGTGGATACATGCTGGGCAAAAATGAAACCCAAAGTTCTCTTAACATCATCGTAACGTGCTCAGTAAAAGACACGACAGAGCATAGGATGCTTCACAGGATCAGCGAGCTTGTCAATACTGGAAAACCACTAATAATAGCTGGCTGCCTTCCAAAGGCAAACAGGGAGCTGGTTGAGGCCAATTTTCCTTCCGCTTCTTTTTTAGGACCTCAAGCATTAGATAGGACTCTAGACGTGGCCAATAAGGCTGTTGGAGGACAAAGGACCATTATGCTACAAGATTCTGGGACAAATAAGATCCTTCTTCCCAGGTTACGACTCAACCCCATAGTAAGCATTATCGAAATAGCAAGCGGCTGCATTAGCCTATGCAGCTTTTGTCAGACAAAACTCGCCAAGGGACAATTAAGAAGTCATCGAATTGGAGATATTACTCGGCGCGTCAGGAACGACATCCTAGAGGGATGCAAGGAAATTTGGTTAAGTTCAACCGATAACGGCTGCTACGGAAGGGACATTGGTTCTGACCTTGTCGACCTTCTTGAAGCATGCGTTGCCGTACGTGGAGATTATAAGATTAGAATAGGAATGATGAATCCCATGTTTCTTCCGACACTGAAGAAGAGATTGATAAGAATTCTTTCTGATGATAACAATATCTTCAAATTTTTGCATATACCATTACAAAGCGGAAGCGATTCAGTGCTCCGCAAGATGATGAGAGGACATACATCTAAGACCTTTATTGACGTGGTCAAGGGAGCAAGGGCAAAAATACCTGAAATTACCATCGCAACTGACGCGATTGTTGGTTTTCCAACTGAGACTGATGAGGACTTTCGAAGAACGCTCGAAGTAATGGAAAAGACAGAGCCTGATATTATAAATATCTCGAAATATAGCGCAAGGCCTGGAACTAAAGCCGCGAAGTTAAAAAAATTAGGCTCTGAATTAATCAAAGAGAGGACTAAAATAATGCATACTGTAGCCAATGAGATCGGATTAAAGCGTAATGAGCGTTGGCTAAACTGGGAGGGTGAAATTGTTGTTGACTCTCATGATGCTCAAGGACTTGCTGGAAGAAATTATGCATATAAACCCATTCACATTACAACCCGTTGCGATGAATCGGTTCGAATGGGTGACAAACTCTTTGTGCGCATCGAGGACATAACGAGCCATATATTAACTGGGGTCATTGTTAAATCCGGCAACGATGGACGAATTTAGGGGCTTAACCCTTGGCTGTAACCAAAACTCTTAACTAGAATTCATGTTTCTTTATACGGATGATGTGGTGATGGGAGAGAACTTAGCTATAGTGCGTCCGGTGCTGGTAATAGGCGTTGGAGGCGCGGGCAGCAAAATAGCGAGCAATGCATATAGTGCAGCTGATTCACAATTTATCGCAATTAGTAACGACATTAATGATAAAGTCGAGAGAGAGGACTTTATTCTTATTGATCCGAAGACGTGGGCTAATCCGTCCAGTTATAAATTGAGATACTATGCTCAGGAATCCTCCAGGAAAATAAGAGATGCTTTACGTGGATTTGACACCCTAATTATGGTAGCAAATTTGGCAGGAAGGGGCGGGAGCGCAATTGCTCCAGTTATATCTAAGCTGGCACATGAGGAATCTTCAAAAAAGACAATTGTGTCCATCGTCATTATGCCATTTCGATTCGAGAAGGATCGTGTTTTTCAAGCAGCCATTTCACTCAAAAGAATAAGGGATTCCTCTGATGCTACTATTGTGCTAGACAATGATTCCTTCATAGAAAGTAATCCTGACCTTCAGTTAGATCAATGCTACCAAATGACAAACAAGGCATTAATACAAACAATTGACATAGTGTGTCGTGGAGAATATAAAGAACTTGGCACAACCTTCTTGTGCAGTAGTGACAGCAATGGTGGTGCAGAAGTAGCGACGGCAGATTCAGTCGCCATGATGTATCATAATGATTATCCGGAATCTATTAAGAGCACTTTGCTTTATGTCATGGGTGGCAAGATGGTAGCAGTAGGTCTTTTGAACTCAATTGCTAACAATCTCAAAGAGATCTTTACGGATCTCAATACACCTGGAATATCGATACTAGTTTCTGACGGCGACAAAATGAACGTTAATTTACTTACCTCAGTCGAGAAAACTACTAGGTTCGATGATTATGATCCCCTTGCCCAAATTATACCCCGAGAAAACACTCTCGATTGGGATGATCTCGACAGCTCGCCGGACATCGAATTAGAAATCCCAGATATCGAGTGACGATAGATATCATTTAAAAGTGCAAATATTATCGATAGCTCCGGTGACTGAAAGGGCTAATCACTGGCTCAGTGCCAATGAAAGGCAATCATTGGCTGTTATTGGGGTGAACCAGCGTCATTTACTGAATCAGTCGACTCGTTATCCTTCTGCCCTCTTTTTGTTTCTTCCCTATCGGCTTCCTCATAAAGAGACACCACTACCGTACCGTCGTCATCTTTGACCATTCTTAGCCGAGCACGACGAGGAGGATTTGTTTTGCCCCTTTTCCAGATTTGACGGTTCAAGTCCTGATCGAGCTTGACATCATCGCTCTTCATGTGTTTTTTCGCGAAATCTCTAATCATATTTACGACTCGATCTGTCCTTCTATAACGGGGTGTTATCCAAGCTTTACCAAGATTCACAGTTTCAATTCGCGTTAATTCTTCGGAAGACATCTTATTTTCCTGACCCCCAACTATTATCCGACATTAACATCTGTCCTGCGCCACAAGCGCCTCTTTGGATTGGTTCTTACATGCCTATGAGTTCGAATTATAACCCAAGCTGGAACAGCTTTATTCTGCATTGTGCGCTTTATCAGCCTCAATTTTAAGGCTGTCTTCTTTCTGGCCGCCATTATGGTAGAATTTCCTAACCCTATTTTTAAGTGTTGATTATCGGTACCACTACATTAATAGGTGCAGTAACGACAATAAAAGACAGTTAGCAAGCACTCGTAATTGAACTACATTGTTAGTCTTCACCCTTTACTTGCCGTCGGGATTTGAAAATCGGTTTTATTCCAAGGCTAGAGTAATCGCCAGTTGAACAGGTAAAGCATAGCTCTTTCTTGGAAATTCCGATTGCTCGCGCAAGGCTACTGGTTGTGTTGTAGGCAACATAGTCCGCACCTATTACGTTTGAGACTGAACTAGCAGCGTCCAAAGACGTACCACTCGCCGAATGCTTGAAGGCTAGTAATTCTTCTTGTGATGGAAAATCGATCCCAGCGTAGCAAGGAAAGCGAATTGGAGGATAGGTAACGATCATGTTAATTCTTCTGGCACCAGCAGATCTAAGGATCCTAACTATTGACTTGGAGCTGTTTCCCCTTACGATACTATCATCTACAACGACCACGTTTTTTCCTTCAATAACCTCACGGATATGAAGAATGCCCTTATTGATTTCATTCCTACTTTCTTGAAAAGGCTCTATGAAACTTCGTAGAGGACCTTGCCGACTATATTTATCTTTAAGCAAGGCCTCTTCAAAGGGTATTCCCAATTCAAGCGAATACCCCAATGCCGCAGGCCTAGCAGAATCAGGCACAGGAATAACGAGATCAGCATCGGGCAAGGGAAACTCTTTAGCAAGATATTTTCCTATTCTTCTTCTCGCGGAGTAAATGCAAACGCCCTCCATTATGCTACTTGGGTGAGCAAAGTAAGTGTATTCGAATGCACAATGAGAATGTGGCTTGTCAACTGCGAATTGCTCAGACTCCACCCCCTCTTTGCTTAGCTTTATAATTTCGCCTGGCTCTACATCTCTATTCAAATGAGCTCCAATCGCAGAAAATGCGCATGACTCCGACGCGACTACGTTAGTGTTGGTCTCTTTATGATACCCTATAACGAGGGGGCGGAAGCCTTTTGGGTCTCTCACGGCATATACACACCCTGAGTCGGTCAAGATTGTAAAAGAGAATGAACCCACCATTTCGTTCTTCAAAACAGCCATCGCCTGGGTGAAATTTTCTGACCTATCGTTTAAATGAGACACTAGACGCTGTGCTGCAACAAGAGTATCGCTCATCGTTTGTGGTGTAAAGCTGCAGCCACCCATCATAGTTGAGAGCTCTTCGACATTAGCTATGGTACCATTATGTGCTACACACAGATCTCTTACCTTCAGAGGTTGCGCATTCTGCAAGGTGCTCCTGCCAAAAGTTGAATAACGTACGTGGCCTATAGCTACATTGGATTTAAAGTTTCGTACAATTAGAGGAAATTCTGATGCAGCTTCCGACACGAGTCCAAGTTTTTTTAGTGGCATTTTGTTTGGAATTGCAAGCCCCCAGGACTCTTGGCCTCTGTGTTGTAGCGCCCTCAGAGAGTCTATTATTATGGGTATGACATTTGAGCCGTCAAGTGAGTAAGCCCCTACTACACCGCAATTCTCATGAACCATATTACCTCAGAATCCGACCACTTCAGTCATTACAATTACCAAACCTGGAAGCGGGCCCCCTCTCC
>JAICVW010000654.1 GCA_025935105.1 Nitrososphaeraceae archaeon | reverse complement strand
AGCATAAGACATCAA
Source organism: Nitrososphaeraceae archaeon (assembly GCA_025935105.1). Lineage (GTDB taxonomy): Archaea > Thermoproteota > Nitrososphaeria > Nitrososphaerales > Nitrososphaeraceae > Nitrosopolaris. Next base: position 2,143 of record JAICVW010000654.1, on the reverse strand, counting down.
TACAGTATCGAGTATGTCCAGATCAATGGAGAATATAGCTTTAAGCTTTCAATTACGCAAGAGGTCCAATATTCTAAATTTGCCAGAGAATTGTACAGACAAGAACCCTCGTTCTCATACGACCTTAGTTGCAAAGTTCTCCAAGAGTTTAACGAAATCAAATCAAATAACAGAATATTTTTATTTTTATTTGCGTGTGCTTTACCCAATATTGCGCGAGTCCTTCATTTTAGAATAAATAGTGGGGATCTCCAAGCTAGGACAAAGGAATTAGTGGATAGGATATGTGAAGAATGTACAGATTCTGTCTGTCAATATGCTAAGTCAATTGTATTTCCGTACTTATCAGAGTATTACCATGCTAAATGGAACTTAGATTATTCTAAAACATTGATGAACGAAGCCGTAGAAGCAATCCAATTATTAAAACAAATGCATTCAATCAATCGAAGTATTTTGAATTGGCTACCCCAACCATATCTCATGGTAGACTATGATATAATTCGTCAGGAGGCCAAAATAATATCAATGGTTGGAACTTTGTCATACTACTCAGATAATTTAAGAGATGCCGCAAAGAGCCACCAGGAATCTAGCGACATCTACAAAAAACTAAGGTCATACGAGGGATATATCCTTGATTTTGATTCAAAATTAGTAGATGAGATCCTATCAGCGGGGACTCTCGAGCAATTTAGATGGGGTTTAGAAAACATGTCTACTATTGACACAGAAATTGTAAGATGGTTCGCAAACCATGATGAAATGTTATTGCAGGTACGTCCAACTGCCATTTTGTTGGTGAATCTTCACGGTGTTTTGGCTCGTGAGATCTTAAATTATCTTTATAACCAAGAATATGAGATAGCCGATAACGCTTTAGACGCGACTTCTATGGCAAGAAGCAAATGTATAATTCATGTGTTGAGAAAGATGATTAAGGGGTATTCTAATGGCCAAGAATTCGCTAGACACAGTCTTCGCTATTTGCAAGAAAGAGAATACCCTAAAGTCGTACAAATTATATTATTCTAGACATCAGTATTCTTTCTTATGCTTGAAAGCGGGGAAGAGAGTAAAACCATTTCAGCAGATGGAGTCATACATGTGTTCAATTTGTCATCTTTGAGAACAGACCTAATGAGTAATTTGGATAAGCTAAAAGGAAATAGTTTCCTGGTGTTTTGCAAAGTCTTTCGTGATGATACTGATTACGGTTTGCTTATGGAGTCAATAGCTTCACTGCTGTATTTTATAGGTTTTAAGCAACGAAAGATTGAAGCTGTTATTTTGCTAGTTACAGCGCATCTAGTAAATGATAACCTTGAAGAGTGTCTATTATTATTGAGAGAATACGCAACCCTAACACAAATACCGCTCTTAAAGAGGTTGCTAATACAAATGGCGGACGAGGTTCGTGTATATATGGGAGCGTCGTCAGCTGAAGAGAAAAAATCACGCATTAAGGAATTAACCACAGCATATATGAAAATATGGTATTATTTCAAGACATTGTGAATAGTGTTTACAATATCTGTCATAATTGTCCATCGTTCGCTTTATTCATAAGTCAGTTTCTTACCCATGAATTAACTTTATGATTGCCGAGAATAAGGCTTGAGTTATTATCCCACTGGAAGACCCTAATTGTGAAGTTTCAATACTCCTCTATCGCATCTCTGATATTGTATTCTTTCTGAGTAATGTATGAAATGCGAACTACTGAATCCGTAGGTGGGACTAGTATTTTGTATTTTCCATATGAAGACCCAGACATAACCTAAGAGTACCTATAGAATCAAATCATGAATCCATCTCTTTTTGTTCTATATTTGAGGGAAATAGCGTCGCGAAAGGTAACGTCTTACATGGATATTTGGAGCTATAGAGTTCAAAAATATGTGTCTCAGAATAAGAATAAAAAGAAACGATCCTATTGGCTATTGCAGTTATGAACATATAACCTTGAAACAAAATAGGTAACAAGGAATAGGAGCTATAGTGCAACAATCCATAATTGCATCCTGTATTTTTATAATAGTCTATTTTCTTATTATCGTAGGCAGAAGAAGATTTCATATTCCGATATGGGTCTCGATGGTGATTGGGGCTGTACTGATGCTTGTTTTGCAGGTCGTTTCTT
>JAICVW010000693.1 GCA_025935105.1 Nitrososphaeraceae archaeon | reverse complement strand
TCCACAAGATTACAGGAAATTGAAAGAAGACAACACCTACTAACATGAGATATTTTTGCAGGCATACCTAGCGATTCTTAAAAAAATTAACTGGGGATCTAAGGACCGAGATCATAGATAGCGAATTCCTTTTCATGTGCCAATAAAAATTGTATGTAATCGATCCCATTTCTGGAAATAATGCAAAGACATAGACCTACATTGATTCTTGTTATTTTAACCCTGGGATGTACACTTGTATCTTTTGCTATTTTCACTTCGTATATCCAGATCATATCAAAGGTCCTTGCAATATCTGTCCGGTCTACTAATGGAAGCAGTATCACTCTAGGCCCACAGACATTTACATACATTGATCACAATTTCTGGCAGGCTTCAAACCAATGATAGTTAACTGAACTCATGCTTTAATAAAATCTTCCACAGACTATAGAATTGTGGATGGCACTGACGTTCCCGGTCATTTCAAAGTATTTGCGATTAATGGTACACATGGGACAGTCTACGCAGTGGGCAACGATACCGCGAATGGCAATACAGAATTTTTCAGGATCATAGCGCATCGAGGTGCTGACGGTACGATGAATATTATTGGCTCTACAATTACCAGCAAAGGGATGGTAGGAATTCAAAAAGGTGTGGTATACAGCAATGGTACTGGTGTGCTCAAAGTATGGCTTTGGAAGTAGAACCCCATACACTTTGACAAGGACTATGCCAGATCCAATAAATTATATATTTCCTTCTTTTCTTTGATGACCGGAATAGTATTACCACTCAACTAGACGTAAAGTAGTCTTATTACTACTGCCTCTTGTGAAGGTTATAGATTTGCCCCTTAAGTTTTAGTGCGTTCAACGTTGCACTCGCCGTCCCACAGTGAATCATACACGAGGGTTTTAAGCAGAGAGGGAACGTGCTAATACCTAATGACTATTAGCACAGCCAATAAGTATGGGCTACATCCTAAACCACGTTTAATGACGATAGTTGGTGGCTTTGTTTTGCCAAACTGTCTTGAATGGATTATATATCGTGGCTTTATGACACTTTACCTGGTTGTGTCTGTATACTATGATATGGAATGACTGTCGATGGCTTGGTATGTCCTACTGCTCCTCCTTCAACACTATTAGCCCATACAACCTTAAGAATACGAATCCAAGAATAGCAAATTAGTATATCATATTTATCTAATGAATAGTTCCGAGACTGAAAGTCTTGCGGCGTTTGATTTCAGGCATTGCATGACTGAATTCACTGTATCGCTGATAAATGTTGAACTGACATGCACAGAACCACTTACATTCGATAAATCTTTTGACTTGGCCGAGTCTAACAGGGCATTTTTAATGACTGAACTTATACATGCAACAACCGCTTGTTTAGCAGAAACATTAGCACATTGTGATGCATCGGCAACAATCTGGCCATTAGAACAAGTTGGCTGATTTATCATTGACTGAAAAGTAGAGGCAGAAGGCCCAGCTGGGGCCGATGAAGAAGGATTAGAATTGAAGGATGGACTAGTAGAAGGTGTTGGTAATGCCGTTGGTCGTAGCGAAACCTTCACTGTCGTAGGAATCGACATGCTATGTTTTGATGATGAAGCGTATCCAGGTAACAATAACAACGAAACAAAACCCATCGAAAAGACAGCTATTATTATAATGATTTTATTCATAGTTATGTTACATCCCTTGCAATCCTTCTGCTAACATATCAGCTATTGTATTATTTTTACAAGACTGAGCCTCTTCAATAGTCTGCATTACCCGACATATTCCATTTTTTGCTACGTCACGTTTGGTAATAGAAAAAGTAATGGTCATTTTGTCTTTATTGTCTATAATTATAACTACTTGAACTATTAAGTGTTTTAAATACTAAG
>JAICVW010000057.1 GCA_025935105.1 Nitrososphaeraceae archaeon | reverse complement strand
TTTTTAATTCCTGCATTTCTGCCATGAGTTTCATAACTTGGTCTGACAATATAGCTAATGCATCTTCCTTCCCTTCTTTCTCCTCCGCAGTTTCTGCATAAGCATCATATGTCAACACCATCCGACATTTAGCACAAAACCTACTATCTGGTTTGTTTGGTTCATCGCAGTTTGGGCATTGTTTATATTTCAAAACGTCAGATTGTTTCTGATTTCTGGTAACTATGCCGTACGCTTCCAATAAGCTTTCACTAGATTCATTGCCAAAATAGTGCAGATATTTCATATGCATATTCGACCGTGGTGACCAACCTGCATGCTGCCTTAATGTATGCTCTCTCAATATAGTGGACTTTTCTGTTAAAGCAGAATGCCTTCTAATATAAGGATTAGAGGTGCATAAAAGCCGTAGAATACAATATGCTTAATAAGCAGATCTCATATCAACTATAATACAATTCAAATGAAATCTGCTTCAATACAAAAAGTCGATAGGTCCAAGAAATTGCAGAAATCTTCACCCCACAATGAAAGTTCAATGATATCAAATTATCTCACAAATGTAGCTGTGATGAATAAGTCAACTGCAGTAAAGTATAATGAAAGATTAAAGAAATTTGAGGCATTTGTATCGGAGCATTATAGCTTAGATATAGATGACATTGTCAAACGAATCACTAAGGGTAAGATAGACGCATATAATGTGCTTAGTAACTACATTTTACATCTAAGAGAAAAAAGCAATAATAGAATTTCCCCCATTACGTTGAAAAATAGTGTCATAACAATAAAAAACTTTCTTGAATATTCTGATATCGATATTAGTCCGAGAAAGTTCAAACTAAAAGTTAGGTTACCCAAAGTTGTTAGAAAAAGTAAAGAAGCATTATCCAAAGAAGATGTTGTTGATATTTTGAATGCATGTTCAGATATTCGATTAAAGACATATGTTATGTTCTTGGCAACAGGGGGATTTAGAGCTGTAGAGGCGTTATCTGTACGCATTAGAGATCTAGATCTTGAATCCAAACCAGCGCGAGTTTTTGTAAGAGGTGAATATACTAAGACTAAGACAGATAGAATTGTGTTTTTAACGGAAGAGATGACTCAGCAGCTAGCATCTTGGCTAGCTTATAAATATAGGAAGAGGAGAGTGTGTCATAAAGGTCAGAACAACGATCAAAACTACGAAAAGACAATCACAGAATATAGAACACCTGACCGAAATGAAAATGACCTTATATTTGCTGTCTATCAGAATTCAAGAATGCCAAATCCGGACGGGATGTATGATGATATAGCAAAGTCCTTCGCAAAGACATTAGACAGGATGGGCAAAGGAGAAAGAGAGGACGGAAATGAAGGAAGAAGACAGATAACATTACACTCATTTAGGAGATTTGTAAAGACTACTATATCTGATCTGGGGTATTCTGATTTCTCTGAGTACTTCATAGGACATTCTGGTTCGGCTTACTGGCAGAAGAAGGATTCTGAAAAAGTAGAGATATTTAGAAAGATTGAACCTTACCTTACTTTCTTAGATCTAGTCAATCTAGAACGTAGAGGTGCCGATGTCCAAACAAAAGTTGATGAGTTGGAAATGATTAATCAAAAGTTGCGTGAACGTGATGCTATGAATGCAGATGCAATTGCAACTCTTTCAGATAAATTAGCACAAGTTATGCAGGAGATAGAAATGATGAAGAAACAGCAAACACAAATCATGGCATAGCAGTTGTTTGACATTGGGTGATGATAAGTTTACTAGCAGGGCTAAAGCAGAGCCAAAGAGTAAGAAGAAAATTGTAGTAAAAGCGTACCTCGCCCTCTAGATCATGGGATATTTAAGAATGTCGTCTTTTTACAGTTCACACACCAGAGAGCACTACCTAATTAAATTGTTGCATCGCATATGCTGAAGCAATAACTGAACGATGATACATTAGTTGTACTCTCTGACCAAGTTATAAAACTGATGGCAGAAATGCAGGAATTAAAAAAGCAAAACCGGATCATAATTTTAAAAATGGGTTTTTATTTTAGTCTTGTGGCATTTGCTACAATGCAGAAGATTGTGATTACTTTTGACAGGAAGATACAGGTTTGGTAGTTTCTTATAATTATGTTTGCAAATTCTTTGTTGTTTAAAACGATTAGCTAAATACTCCCAATGACTCACCTCTTTGGCAACCACATTTGGTAATCGGGATAACAGATCTTCTAGTGCAGTTGCTATACTTGGATATGAGTTAGAAAATGCGGTCAGCAGTTCAGAGATAAATCTCGGTTCTAGAGTGTACAACGGTCTGTCATACATATAACCTAAGAAGCGCAATCCCCCTTTTTGCAAATCAATAGAACCACCATCTATAGAAAAATCTTCCTTAAGACTATCAAAATAGGTGATCAAATAGACTACAAGGTCCTTGAAAATTGGTAATAAGAAGTGACGCAAAGATGATATTGCATCATCAATCCATCTTTGCACATTTAGATCTTTCTCCTCATCATTTTTAGCATCATACGTGATTTTATTTGAAGGGTTCATAGACTGGATCAGTAAATAAGTAACGATAGCTCCGATTTTTTGTGAAAAAATAAACAGGGCATATTCAGGTACAGTACCAGTATCGTTCAACTTGAAAAAAGGACTATTTACAGGAAAATCTTCATTTCCTAAAATTATTCCTGCAAGGCCTTTACCAAAAAGATCTGCTGATATGATTGGTTCTCTATAACTCTTAGTTGTTGGATGATACCTTCCTTGTTTCCCTTTTCCTCTTTTTATTAGTCCTTTTCCTATTAATCGCTCCATATATGGAGTAAGGTTTTTTCTATCGATTCGTAGGGTGTGTGCTAGCTGCATATGAGATATTCCAGAATCAATATTAGCAAGTACTACATTCATAATTCTGGCCTCTCTTTTTCTGACATATTCTTCATGAGGTAGGAGGTTAGCCAGATTCTCATCAGCGTATTCTAATCTATACTTTCCTTCAAACCAGTCATCAATACTATTAAAATGGGGCATAGAATGGGGTACCAGACCCCATTTTATAAAGTCTTGTATTCCTAGTTATACATATTATGAGTGAAAAAATAGCAATACGCAAAGTACAGGCTTATAGCGGTGAGCGGAGTCTCACTATCGTACTTCCAAAAATATTCGCAGAAAAGATGGGGATTGGCAAAGGCGACTTTTTGAAGGTACATCTCGAAGGCGATAAACTGGTAGTACAAAAAGCCGATGTATAAGTTTTGAGGTGAGATTAAGGTCATATGAAGAAATATGAGAAGCTGCTTAAAGAATCAAAAACAAAGATACATGGATTTCTAGTTTCTACTGCCGGAGAGTACGTACCTAAAATGTATACTGCACTACGAGACGATAAACCTACTATTTCACCAGTTGAAGCTAAGGATCGGATTCAAAGAGACTGCGGAGATATGTGGAAAAAAAGGACAATATTAGAGTTTTTACCTGATGAAGCCAAAGATCCAAAAAGGCAAGAATCAGGGAGATTAGGTCAAAAGAAGCGGATTTCTGCTGCGGTCTCCGCAGCAAAATACAAAGAAAAAGAAACTATCGTGATCGATACCAAAGGAAGACCTGTCGATGATCCTATATATTCTGATGTTCCTCCAGTATCTTATAAAAGTAAACAGAACAATTCTGATCATTTACAGGAAATTGAAATCTGTATCAGTCGACAAGAGGTATTCAAATACACTATGATGCTTGAATGTACCCGGAGCCAAGATGATAATATTCGACTGCGAGTTATACTGGACAGACCTACCTTCCAAGTCATTTCTGCTGATATAATAAAAACGGCTGATGTGTCGGAATTAGAACAAGAAGAAATCGCCGATAGCACTGACGGTTAAGAAGGCATCTAGTATGTCGCGCCTAACCCTGTCATTTAGCACTTAGGGATGCCCCATAGTTCAAAATTTTACCAGAAATCTTTATCTTTTCTATTACCCATACTAGAAATGATTTCTGAGGGTTTATCTATGACCAAAATATCAAGAGAATTATATATAAAGAAATCTCACGTTTCTTATTATATCAAGAAAGCTAAAGATCGGGGTTATGTGAAAGAAGTAACACGTGATACATTCAAGATATTGGAGATCACTCAGGCTGGTAAAAATTTTCTCGCTATGTACCAAGATCTATCTGCTAAGTCAACTCCAATATGCAGAGCCGAGAATATCCGCTTTAAAGCACCAGTATACAAAATGCCATCATCGCTTGTTGATTGGCAGAAGGTAGAAATGCATAACTGGACACAATACACTTCTAACGTAGATTGCATCAAGGTTAAATTCAATGATGGAAAGGAACCTAATATTGAATTTCTTGCAGACCCAATCGATGGAAGCGATCCCATTAAGCTCTATTGTACTCTTCTCTTAGACTGCGAAGATGCTGCAAAGTACCTAGAACGAACTCTAGACATGCGAATTGGTAGGCTGGAAGTATCTGATAAAGGAGAATGGGTAGTCTATAATCCACTAGCAAGAACAATTGCTAAATACGCTGGTCGAATTACCATTCCTGGCATTGGAAAAATAAATGCTTCACTACCTGATCGCATTGGTGAATTTGAATTCTTCGATCCACGGGCCGCAGCACAATTCCTTGACATGCCAAGACGGCTTGAGAGAATAGAGCAAATTGTGAAGTCGTTGGAGTGCTACAAATCCTGCGAGAACAATTGATTATACAAGATGACTTTCAATGAATCTTTCGGTTTAGTTGAACTTGATGGAATAAATGACAGGGTTAAGAATGTCCTTGCTGAAGCAAACATTTGTACTGTTAAAGATATTGTGGTTAGGGGAGCTGTGAACATCTCAGAAGCGACAGGAATTCCTATTGATCAGTGCAACCGAGTTTATAACAAGGCGAAATCTAAGCTTGAGCAATTAGGGATTATTAGCCGTCCTTTCACAACGGACACGTACGAAGAAGAGACGATCTCACTTGGATCAAAATCGCTGGATAGCCTTCTTGGCGGAAGAGGATTGCATACGAGGGCTGTTACAGAATTTTTTGGAGAAGGTAATTCAGGCAAAACTCAGATTTGTCATACCCTGTGTATTATGGTTCAGCTAGACAGGCATCAAGGAGGTCTGGGTGGAATGGCGATTTACGTGGATACAGAATTAACCTTTACCAAGGAGAGAATTCGCAGTATTGCAGAGGCTAAAAGATTTGAAAGAAGTGAAGCTATGAAAAATATTTTAGTCGCACAACCAATGAGTAGTAACGAGCAGGAACTTTGTTCAGAAAAGGTGGGTTCTGTTATTGATCAATATAAGAACATAAAATTGCTTGTCATAGACTCTGTTACTGGCTTGTATAGAGCCGATTACATTGGCCGCGCTAATCTTCCCCAAAGACAGCAAAGGTTATACAGGTACATGCAGATGTTACGAAGAATCTCAGAAGTTTACGGAGTTGCAGTGGTGGTAACCAATCAGGTAAATCAATCTACTGAAGGATTCACGAGTCCATTTCCGAGACCAATTGGTGGTAATATCATGGCACATTCCAGCACATATCGAATAAGGCTTCGACAGTTTGGTCCTCACAGAATAGCAGGCTTAATCCACAGTCCATACCTTCCTGAAAAGCAGGTATGGTTCGGTATATCCGTGGAAGGAGTTCATGATGTGCCCGAGCCTGAGCCGCTACGATAGTAGTACTCCTATTCCTACTCTTATTTTCGTTGTCACAGGCTAATTTAGATATATGTTACATGGGCTACTATAACACATGGCTTTCAGTGCGACTGAGCTGATTTTTATCTCACGTTTTATCTATTCGAATATTCGTTATTCTAACGCTGTGCCCTGCGTATCACTGTCAGGCTCGACTTAATCTAATCATTCTAGACCTTTAATACGTCAGTCGGGCTGCAAAGCAGCCTTGCTCTTCTTTAATACTTCCTGTTCAATATCATCCGTACCCTTCTCATTCAAAGTGAATCTCGCATCAGAGTATGGATGATAGGGTGAGTCCATCATCTTGGCTAACCGGTTCTCCCCAGACTTTCTCAGGTATATTCTATAAGTTGAAGAATGTGCTACTACGTTACCGCCAGCTGCTTTTGTTGGATCTCCGAAATAGGAATCTGGGGAAGATTGAACTTGGTTCGTAATAACAATAGCTATATTGAAAATCTCAGCAATTCGCAAAAGCTTATGCAGCATACCATTGAGTCTCTGTTGTCTATCGGCTAAAGTACCTCTTCCTGCGAATTCTGCTCTATGTAAGGAAATTAAACCATCAATTATTAGGAGCTTGGCATTAAACTCTTTGACATATCTTCCAAGGTCTTTTACAATCAGTTCCAAATGAGAGCTGTTGTATACTTTGCATGTTGCCACACCCCGAAGTAATCCTGAAGGGTCAATTCCCCTAGCCCTAGATATCTGTTCCACTCTTTCAGGTCTAAAAGTTCCCTCTGTATCAATATAGATTACACCACCACCCAAACCACCTGATTCAATCGGTTGTGTTGCTATAACACATAAAGTATGGCATATCTGGGATTTCCCAGAACCAAATTCTCCATATAACTCAGTTATCGCTTGCGTTTCTATTCCTCCCAACAAGAGTTCATCTAACATGTGAGATCCAGTGGAACATCGGCGCATCGATTTTCTTTTTTCAAGAGCTGCTGCAGCAGTAACAAACTCCTTCTCGATTACCTTTGAGTCTCTGAGGAGTTTTTGAGCCGATATTATATAGACAGCTGCACTTTGAAATATTCATTTCGGTGGCTAGCTCCTCAGCAGTTGCTATTGCAAGTTCCATTGGAGAAACAATACCTGCTTCCTTTAGCCTCTTTGCTGTAGTAGGTCCAATACCTTCAATGTCCTGAATTTCTAAATCTGTAACAGATGAAGCCTCAGATTCTATGTCTGTAGCTGTATTAGTAACAGTTGGAGGAATGCCAGAATCATCATTATCTAACTTACCAACGGTTCTACCACTGTTACTGTTACCATCAACATCCTTTGCATTCGATTTGGAAGAGTCCTTTCTATTTAACATATACTAACAATAGTATTCTTTGTATCTTAATAAAATAGAAATTGGAAAAAGAGGCACCTCTTGATTGCCACCAGTCAAAAGATATATGATAAAAGAAGCAGTAAAAAATAAGAGATTAGCAAGACCTATTGTTATTCCAATAAAAGTCGAGCTAACCGATACGGAACAAACTATCTACGATAAATGCTCCATTAAAATAAGAAACATCTCTGGCTACCTTCATACCTCTGACCCCAAATCTATAATGTCACGCTTAAGAAGAAGAGGACGTTCAGCTAGCCTTGCCAGAGCATGGTTTGCAAATGTTAAGGAGCGAAAGAATCTGATTAATTGTGCTAATAATAAACTACTAGCAGCGCTAGATCTCATTGCAGCCAAACATCCTTCAGAAAGGATCATGGTATTTAGTGAAACAATAGAATCAATTCGATTGCTTAAAGGGGCTGTTGGAAGACAAAGGAATAAAGTCTATGCTTATTGATAGCAAATCCAAATCAAAAGATAGACAAAAGATATTATCAGAATGGGGAAAAGAGTTCTTTCCATTACTGTCAGTACATACATTAGAAATAGGATATGATGTGCCTGAGGTTAGAGTTGCAATAATACTAGCAACGACATCTAATATGAACCAAATTGCACAAAGAGTGGGTAGAATAATAAGAAAGAAGGCAGGAAAAGAGATTGCTTTGAATATACCGTATATCTATCAGATACACGTGATTTCAATACTCTAAACTTTTTCACATATGCACTAAACTTTTATCACATTTGTAGAATACACGGACGAATATAGAAGATCAGTCCAATTTTATTGGTTGTGGTAACATAAGTCATTGCTCGTGAAACCTGGCTTTATGCATTTTCAACTGTTGACATTGACATTGTATCATAAATTGACTATTACGATACAAATTCAAATTAACCATAAGTATTGATTATAAAAAAAGAACCCTTAGTCTTGAACCCGCTGCCAATATGCGGATAACACACGGAGATGAAACTTCTATACTGATTACAATAGACACGAATAAGCTATTTGAGGCGCTTTATTGCAGATCTATTGTTAGAAAAATTAAGTTTCGTCATGAACTATGAGGAGGAGTGGACAAGGGGATATATAATTCAAGTGAATAGGTCAGGCTAAAGCAATTTACTAAGGGAAGCCGAGAGAAGCTGTGGTGGGGATAAATTACCGTGTGATAAATCAGATAACCATATTTGAGACTGTTAGCCTATACGCACTAAATATCACCATAAAAAAATGTTGTATACAAAGCATGTTTATACCCTCTTTACTCTTTATCGGGTGATAGGGTTAAGGAAATTATTATTATCAATACCAACAGATAGAAAAGCGTCTTCCTTTCGTTATCATCTAGCTGCGGTTTAGTAAGATCACAACTATTCACTCTGTTCATAAAAATGATTACTACTTGCTCCAACCCTTAAGTATTTGCTAAAATCTCATTAGTCATATCCTCATTTGTGAATGTTAGATACTGATCAGATCTTATGGAAGAGTCTCCGTAGATAGTCTCCAAGGTTTTTTCTTGTACAATGTTTTTGCTTATTAGATTGGATAGAATATCTTTGTATTCATCTGGCAGTAATTTATTTTGTATTTTTTCTTGATCGGATTCTAACCACAGCGGTAGATTTTCCGTCATCCTCGCTTCTACTTCAATAGAATAGGCTTCAGTCATATTGAAGTCCTTCATTGTCCAACCCAAGCACACCAGTAACTCCAATTCTCTCTCACTAAGATCAGGGTAGTATTTTTCGACTATATCTTCATCTTCTGTAACTGTATTATCACTCATGTCGGTATCATGTATCGCACCACTTTGCTATATATGTTGCTATTAGTGAATGAGTCAATAAGTAATTAACTCCATAAATACCAAACACCTAGGCAGTTTTAATAATTCGCCCTCTTATGACAGTAACTCGTAGAGATGATGAAAAAAAGTAGACAAAGAAACTATGATTAATTGTTGTACTAACTATATGTGAACAAATTCTGTAGGTCTAAAGGAGACGGTAGCGTATTCAAGAATATGTTTGTGGGAATGGATGTTCACAAAAACTATCTACAGGTAGCAGTACTTGACGAAAAAGGGAAGGTATTGAGTAATTCTAGGGTAGACAATAATCCGATAAAGGTGAATAAATTCTTTGACAGCCTTCATCCAGGCAGCAATCCCAAGTTTATAATGGAATCATCTGGTATGTGGTATAACATTTATGAATCCCTGACTAAGAGACAACTTGACGCGATTATCCAATCCAGCCAAGACAAGAGCTATTGCATCAGCTAAAATAAAGACTGACAAACTTGACGCGATTAAACTAGCTGACCTACTCAGGGGCGGATACATAGCAGAGTGTTATGTACCAGATAGAAGAATAATGGATCTTCGTGAGCTTGTTCGGCACAGAGCTGCTCTTGCGATAATGAGAACTAAACTCAAGAACAAGATTCATAGTGTCATGGTTATGAATGGTACCTCTATATCCTATAATGGTAGCCATACTTTTACCAAAGGATATATTGAGAAACTAAAAGAACTTGGAAATTATGGAATTAATGATACCTCCGCATAATTGTCACCTATGTTAGTAAGTACAACAACTAGTAGGCGACAGTATAGCTTATGAGATTCTTGATTCCTCAGCCGACGATTGGATAGGCTATTAAGATTTAGTCACATTTTATCTCACGTTAGCCGTAAATAAAATGGGAGAAAATAAAATGGGAGATATTCTCAAG
>JAICVW010000306.1 GCA_025935105.1 Nitrososphaeraceae archaeon | reverse complement strand
TGATTTGCAAGCTGGCTAACAATTCCTTGCAGCTGTGGTCCAATGTTGTTGCTAGCAGTAGTGGATGTGCTACTTCCAACAGGTGCTGTACCCACAGCTGAACCTCCTGTATCAGGAAAGGCTAACTTCTGGCTGCTGTCCACAAGATCGAGAGGTATTTGAGAGTTAATCTTCTGTCCTTGTATTGTTCCATTTAGGACTAGATAATAGGAACCAACTCTGGTTGGGATCAGTTGGCCTAGATATACTCCGTCTTGTGTAGGTGACGGGAGGAATTCGAGTGCTTTGGTAACACTACCGTACTTGAATTTAATGTTCATATTGGCCAAGGCATTAATTATTGGTGTCTGAGTTTTCTCGCTTGTCTGGTTAACTCCAACTAATGCGTTATTGAGTTGGCCGGTAAAGGGTGGCTCAGTAACCCAGCCCACCTGGATTTGCATATTCCCAAATTTTTTTCTACATGAGCAAAAACTCCATTGATAATCATATTATACGAAAGCAGGAACAACATAATCAAGGAACAGACGGATGCTATCCAGAATAAGCTAATTTTCATGTTAACACAAACTATACATTTACATATATTTAGTTATTATAATTTTTATCATAAATCTGGATTATAGAATCGAATTTAGCCTTAGCGAAGATCTGTTATATCTAACTGATCGGTCGATATAGCACCTTTGCATATTAGCTATTACCAGGATATCACTCTACATTATAGAATAAGCGATAAGTTCCTCTCTCCATTTGATAATCCTGTCGCTCCCTATACCTTATGCCTGGAGAATTCGTAATGTAGTTTATTAAATGCTGTTATTCGAACTTTCTATACTTAGGCTTTCTATACTTATATGCAACAAAGACTAGCGTTCCTACAGCTGCTGGAAGCCCAAATATGACCGCATATTCTATGTAAACAAGTGTCAAATAATTTACTGCGAAAGGATTGCTGGACTGTTTATTTGCAGCTGCTGCTAGCTGATTTGCAGCAGCCGAAGTAATATTAGGATTATCAAATACTCTAGTATTAACCTCTACATTTGAGGATTTTACGGCTCCTACATTTTCAATTCCAATTGTCACAGGACCTGAATTTGGGAATGTATAATGGAGAACACTCATTCCGACTTGTGCAACGCTTGGAATACGTTGAAGTTGTTTTCCACCCTGTGTTATTACAAAGTCAAATGGTAGTATGCTCGGCTTATTGTTTGCACGATCAAAGAAAATAACAACGAAAGATGTCTCTTTACCTGTAAGTAATACTTGCGGGTTCCAACTTAATCCTACTTCAGTCTTTCCATCAGAGGTGAATTGGTAAATGGGAAAAGAGGTTATTTTTGCGCCAGAAGCATATACAGGATAATTAGGAATTTTCTGTGCCTTTCCTTGAACTGTTACCATACCCTCCATCCATGGATGAATAGTACAGAAATAATTGTATGTACCTGGGGTTGTAAAGGTATGTGTCCATGACTGGCCAGGTTTGAATAATCCACTATCAAAGATTCCATTTGGTGTCCCTTTACTATTGGTTTGTACACTTTCAATCCCTGCACCCATACCGCTTGTAACAGTATGAGCTTCCGTGTCATTGTTTATCCATTTGACTGTATCATTGACTCCTATTGATATATGGCTTGGCAAATACCATTGTCTAGCGCCTAGCTTAGTGATATCGATTTCTGGATTTGCAGAGCCCTTTGGTATTATAACAGTAAATGATTTTGGATCACCGGGTTTTGTATTTGTGGTGGCTGCTACTGCATATGCCTTCTGAGAGTGAAAATAAGAACGATCGTCACCATTTATTATGTTACTAGTATAGGATAACAATGAGTCGAGAGGTGCAAAGAAAACCACAACTGGGAATAGAAATAATGCTGATGATGTTATCAAAAATTTATTAGCTTCCATAAATTTAATCGTACCTAGGGTTATATGGCAAATGCGGGTCATGTAATCCTCTCTGCTTGCAACATTGAAGCTAAAAGGTCAGTATATATCATTATAACTATTTAGAAAACATCATAAATAAATGTAACTATTAGATATGTCTAATTTACTAGACTCTATTAATCCCATCAAAAAATTCAGTAATTACTGTAATTAACTCCTTTCTCAAACACATAAAATATGTTAGAATCCATGACTATAATAATAAAGCAGAGAATGGATAATCTGAGATTTTCTTTCCCGTTATTTATTAGGCTACTTAGTGCATACTAGATAGCGCTTTTTTATATACTGAACCAGTGAAATGCAAGCCGCAACGTTAGTTTATATCTAATTAATTTTGATAAAGGTAATTGTATTTGAAAAGACTTAAAATACTGTGTCTATGTTGGTCATCAGCATTATTATTTAGTATAGCGCCCATTTTGCTCCAAGATGCAGCGGGAGTAAAAATTAGCGAGAAATTTCTGACTTATCAAAATTCAAGACTCGGATTTAACATATCTTATCCAACTGGGTGGCAAGTAATAGAAGAAAATCCTGACAGAGTTATCTTTAACTCATTTGGAAACGCTACTGTGAGGATTATTGTAGATAATGTTACAAAATTTGGGAATATGTCTTCCGAAGGAGGTATATCAGCACACAATTATGCAATAAATGAAACCAAGAATTTGGGGGACATCGCTAGTTATGCACATATCACCAGTGTATTTGTTGGTACTAGTCACCAACCAGGATGGAGTGTGGATTATTTTATCCCTCCAAGTCATCATATAATAGATACAGTTCTAGTAACAAACGGTAAACTATTTAGAATCAATTTTGTAATCACTGCAATAAAGGAAGATAAAGTATTAGCAACCTTGCAATCGATGCTGAGTTCATTTCAAGTAAAAATGATTGATTTATTTATATAACCATACAAAGACGGCGACAGGGAAATATTGTCATCTTCTGAATACACCCTTTTAGAGCGTAATAGTAGTTTTGAGTCGGTATCTCAGTGAACATGAAGTGCGATATGCCCATTTAGTATCATGTTTGGAGTCGATTCGTGTAGGTGTGTGAACTCTTGCTTATAGTGTCTGCTGCCTTCGACAATAAAATAAAACAACCGAGTATTGGGTTTTTTAGGTGTAGCATCTGGATATGTTGGTATTGGTGGTGGATTTATCATTGTTCCATGTTTGCATCACCTGGATTATGAGTCATTCCGTTACTGAATCTCCTGTAGCAATATATACTGGTTAACATAAGTTCGTCGACTTTTTTAGGTCATATTGCCCCGTATGGATGCCCAACTGATTAATACGTAATTATGTTAGTCACTATAGTTTCCTTAGTCATGTATGGTTTATCACCATGTTGATTGCAGTTATTGCAATACCATTGTGAACCAGCCAAGTAGATATCATGCACTTTCGTAGGCATAATGGTAACACTTTCCGACTTCTATTATCTTTCCAAGTGGCATCTGATGCAAATGAGCTTCCCGTCCAAGCCAAACGCGCGGATATATTTTACCGGAGCTTCTCGGCCCAAAAAGCCCCGTATGATTAATACGTAATTATGTTAGTCACTATAGATAGGATTTAGAAATACCATCTTAGACGCAAGAGGTATTGTAGTCTTTAAATCTGTTATTGATTCACGCTTCCTACCAGTTTTAGATAGGTTCATTATCTGTCTTTCATTTTTCTCTTCTTTGTCTTCTCATCTTACTTATTTAAATTCCAAGCTCCTTGTCTATGGTAGCTTTGAATTCTGGAAATGGCCGTGGACCCTCTACCTTCTGCGGGTGTGACCCATCATTTTTAACTACTATAAATGAAGGTGTTTGCGTAAATCCTAGTGAGTGTGCTAGAGCAAGGTCGCTTTCAACTAATGACTTGTATTTTTGGCTATCAAAGCACGAATTAAATTTCTGTGTATCTAATCCTGGTATTTGATCTGCAAATTTCTTTAAATTGTCTTTGTTCGCCCATCCAGAATCAATAGGTCCTTGGCATTTGTAGAGTAAGTTATGATATTGCCAGAACTTTCCTTGATCGTTTGTACATTGAGCTGCAAGAGCTGCTGGTAGAGCATCAAAACCACGATCAGGTAGGTGTTCGAAGACCAGAGCAACTTTACCTGTCTGTACATAAGTCATATTTATTTGTGGTTCTGTAGCTTTTACAAATCTACCACATAGGGGACACTAAAGATCACTAAAATCAACTAGAGTCCGTTGGGGGGTTCTCAACGAAATGGGATTAATGTGTAATTGTGGCACTTTATTATAACACATATAAATTCGTGACCGTCGATAACTACCCAATCAACTGTGCAAATCAACAACTAGTCAAGATCGCTAGTTTTTCTCCAACCGAACGAATATTTTTGCTATCAAAGGTTTCCTTAATTTCAAAAAACTCTACATTCCCATTATCAATGTTGGCATGTAGTCTATTCTTCAGATAAGTTGCAGTCCAAAAACATGAGTTGCATATGCCCAGTTGCCTGGTCATTGAACTGAGAAATATCTGATTCTAATTTAATATTTTGGAATAGAATTAGATCCAAAGAGGTTTGGTGAGGCATGCGATACTGGTATGATCTTTATTTTCT
>JAICVW010000189.1 GCA_025935105.1 Nitrososphaeraceae archaeon | reverse complement strand
TTGGTATACCTATTTTTCCACTTGTAGTATGTCTTCCTAGAAACACTATACTTTTTACAAATATCGGTTACAGTGCTACTAGTCCATTCATGTTCATGAATTAGATTGAATTTTCCTTCTAGTTCTATATGAGATACATTCAATTATGTTATTGCAGTGCAAGTCAAATTGACTGAAAATATGAATATCGGTTCTACCCGAACATGCGATGTTCTAATTATAGGCGGTGGCTCTGCTGGTCTTAGAGCAGCTATAGAGGCCCATGATGCCGGTGCTAATGTTCTCATAATTAGTAAGAATAAGAAAGGAGATCCTCACACAGTACTTGCAAGAGGTGGCATTAATGCAGCACTTGGTACTATGGACCCAGAAGATAACTGGATGATACATGCTGCTGATACTCTAAGAGAAGGCGAGTTTATTGCTGATTATGAAAGAGTTGAAGTACTTTGCAAGAATGCACCGGAAGCTGTAAATGAACTTGTTAATTGGGGTGCTAGATTTCATAGAGAGAAAGATGGCAGATTAACACAACGATTTTTTGGTGCCCATACTTACAGAAGGACTGTATTTTACGAGGATTGGACTGGTCAGGAAATAATTCGTGTATTGCTAGACCAAGTTAGTCAGCGCAAGATCGAAATTGTAGACGATGTTTACATCACAAAATTATTAAAATCAAGGAATGCAGGTGATAAAAGAGAAGGTTCAGATGAAATTAAAGGAGCTTTTGGCATAGACCTTAAAAAGAAAGAAATTGTGAGATTTGAATGCAAGTCTTTAATACTTGCCGCCGGTGGATATACACGAGTCTATGCAGTCAGTAGTTCTAGAATTTTTGAAAACCACGGGGAAGGTGTGGCTCTAGCATATGAAGCAGGTGCAGATTTAGTAGATATGGAGATGGTCCAGTTCCACCCTACTGGGATGGTCTGGCCAGAGAAGGCAGTAGGCACTCTAGCTACAGAAGCAATACGTGGTGAAGGTGGTATTTTACTAAATTCAAAAGGTGAAAGATACATGAAAAATTACTATCCTGAAAGAATGGAGCTAGGACCACGTGATATAGTAGCCCGAGCAACTTATAATGAAATATTGGCTGGAAGAGGTACTAAACATAGTGGAGTTTGGTTGGACATAACCCATCTATCAAAGGAAAAAATTTTGGACAGGCTGCCTACAATGTACGAACAGTTCAAAAATATGGATGGGATCGACATATCCAAGGAGAAAATGGAGGTTGCACCTACTGCACATTATTCGATGGGTGGAGTGGCAGTTGATATAAAGTGTAGCACAAAGATCAGAGGTTTATTTGCGGTTGGAGAAGTAATGAGTCAAATTCATGGTGCTAATCGTTTAGGTGGAAATAGCTTACTGGATACTGTAGTTTTCGGAAAAATTGCCGGTGGTGAAGCAGCGAAAATAGCAAAGGAGATAAGAGAAGCGGAAATAGAGAAAACTGAAGCATCACTGCTAGAACGGCAGGCAAGTAACGAAAAAGAATCTGATGGCAATGGACTATTTATAGCTAAAGAACCAATTACGTTTCGCAATGAAATACAGGAATTAATGAAACTGAATGCGGGAATAATAAGAGAGGAGATAAGACTCCAAAATGGATTGAAAAGGATTTTGGAATTAAAAAAGGAGTTTTATTCCAAAGATAATATCTTGAAAGAATTCAAAATTAAAGATAATGCTGATAATTATGAAAATGTTGTCTTAACTTGGGAAGTAAAGTCGTCTTTAGTTGTTTGTGAGGCAATAATAAGGAGTGCTCTAATGCGACAAGAAAGTAGGGGAGCTCACTACCGGTCTGACTTTCCAAAACTAGATGACGAAAAATGGAAAACAAACATCTATTGCAAGAAGGAAGAAACAGAGATGAGATTGTTCAAAGGCAGTGTTAAAGAAATCACGGGGCCATTAGTAGATTTACTTAAAGCTCACGTCAAAGCAGAACACCATCGTGAATTCGAATAAATAAAATAATTATGCTTCACTTGGTTTTGTTGTATATGGAGAGAAGAGAAGAGAAAAGAAGGAATAGAACCTGCATCATTGAACTAAATTACATTAAACTATTAATCTAATTTGATTCTTACATGGAGCGCAGCTGTGGCTGCACACCAATTGTTCATAGTGAATCGCAAACCAACAAAAAGTGTAAAAGAACATTAGAGTATAGTTAGCCTATTCTCGTTTTAGATAGACCTTGCCAATAATCAAACTGTCTATATAGTCAGATTACAGAATGTGTATGCATATTCTTTAAAACATTATGTACCTGATCTCTGAACAAAGTTAAACCTATTCTTGTCGAATATGGCTGCCCCCTTGCGAATGATTTAGCCACCTCTTTGACAAAATCCATTTCTACTTTAGGAGGCATTGGTGGTTCAAAAGGATCTACATACGCTTCAATTATTGTAGGTGTTCTCTCTTTCATGGCTCGAGTCATGATAGATTTTACTTCATTTGGTTCTTTTATAGCATATCCTTTTCCACCACAAGATTCAGCAAACTTTACCCAATCTATTGGAGAAAATTCTACTCCGAATTCAGGGTTCCCAAGGAATCCCATCTGCTCCCATCTAATCATCCCTAACGTATCATTCTTTATAACAATTACTTTGATAGGGAGGTTATATTGTACAGCCGTAGCAAATTCACCCATTAGCATCGTTAGTCCACCATCGCCAACGAATGCGATGGATTGTCTTTCTGGAAAAGCGATTTGCGCTGCTATAGCATATGGCAAGCCATTAGCCATACTTGACAGCGTACCTGATAAAGAAAATTTCATCCCTTTTCGTATATCAATATAGCGAGCTGCCCAACTTGTGTTTGTTCCACAATCTACAGAAATTATGGCATTGTCATCTAGTTCGTCGGAAACTGCTTGGGCAATAACCTGTGGTTTGATCGGTTTATCATTTCTAGTACTCTGCTCTTCCATTAACCTTTTCCAGTTTTTCATAGCTTCCTGCTTTGACTTGAGAAATCCTAGATCATATTTTTGACTCAAAAGTGGAAGTAACGCCACTAATATTAATTTTGAATCACCAACAAGTCCGATTTCAACAGGATATCGAAGTCCAATCTTTTCAGGTTTTATGTCAATTTGAATGCCTCTTGCTTGACCTGGCATTGGGAGATAATCTGTATAAGGAAATGATGTACCAACCATTAGTAGCGTATCTGCTTCACTCATAGCATCACTCGATGGTTCAGTTCCAAGTAAGCCAAGACCGCCTAGACTATATTGATTCCTATCTGGAATCACCGCTTTACCTAATAGTGCTTTGACAACTGGAGCATCTAACTTTTCTGCTACTGCAAGTACCTCGTCTCCAGCTCCAAGTGCCCCCTGTCCTACAAGTATAACAATCCTACTTCCTGAATTAAGAACTTTAGCTGCCTTTTCTAATAAGGGCTGACTTGGAATTGTTTGTTCAACGTATACATCAGAGGTATGATATGCAACGTTGTGTCTAGAATATTTACCACTTAATTTCTTTTCTTGCACATCGATAGGGATTGTTAAGTGACTTACTCCTCTCCGTACCAGCGCAGTTCTACAAGCAATATCCACTGCTATTTCCGCCTGCTCGGGAACGGTTATCATCTCATTATAATCAGCGACATCTGAATATAGCTGTAGCAGGTTAACATCTTGCTGATAGCTAGAATTCACTAAATCAGAGTATGTGGTTCCTGTAATTGCTATAACAGGAGTATTATCAGCTTTGGCATCATATAACCCATTTAAAAGGTGTATTGCACCTGGTCCTGAAGTTGCAACACATGCTCCAAGTTTTCCTGTGTACTTGGCGTAAGCACACGCCATAAATGCTGCTGATTCTTCATGTCTGACTAGAACAAACTTAATTTTGTCTTGCCGGAGTCTTAATGCTTCAATAAATCCATTTATACCATCACCGGGTAATCCAAAAATGACGTCGACTTTCCAATCAAGCAAGGCTTCAGCTACAATATCTGCTGTACGCATATTTTCATATTCGTTCATGACATGTACTAGAAGGTGTTATAGTATATGTACATAATCCTTTGTTGTTAACGGTAATTACTTCAATTACTAATCAGCTTATCTAGATTGCAACACAATACAGCAAACTCTATAGAGAAGTCATGAAGCTTACGGTTTCATTTGTAGATACAACCTTAAACGAATAATTGATTCCATACAGACGAATGATACACAACGACCATTAATTAAATGGCATATGAAAAGTATAATCCAAAGATAAGTTTAATCATTTTTTATGAAGCAATGATAAATGATTGCAATTAATTGCAACAGCAATATAAGAATCCTATTAATATGTATGCCATGTTACAGCAAATCATATGTACAATTAAGATAAGAAGATCTCCTACAAGACATGATAACATAGATTTTAGACCAATTGTAACAAGGATGTCAGATATCACTCCATTATCAGTAGTTACAGCTGATAGTTAAATGAAGAGAACCATGCTCTAGTTAGGGAACTATTACATGGATATAGCATAATACCAGCTCGATATGAAGATGTTCCAATAAACAAACGTTTTTGATAGTGTGAACTTTGATTAGAGTAGACGGAATAAGACTAATTCTAAACTTTTTATCAATAAACATCAAATTCGTTAGAGTTATTAGATATAACAGGGACAGTGCCGTTGTAGTGGCAAAGGAGTAATGGTTTGTAGAAATCTATGCGAGCGGTACGAGGCCTTAAGACCTCCAATTAGAGGTGACAGATATTTTATGGGACAAAAGCGATGTCAGGTGTGTTCGATATTCCTATATTGTAAGGGCCTTTATTGTCCTTGTTGCAATCAAAGGCTACGCTCGAAACCTAGGCTTGGGAAGAATAGGCTTAGGCTTATCGAATTACAGAGAAATAAGTAGTCATAATTATAAATAGTCCGTAACTCACAAGGCGCAAAAATTTTGAGAATATGTAATAAACATACAAATCGCCTGATTGGTTAACATACTTATTGCTTGCCAAGTCTACTTAGGAATAAGAATAGGCCTATTAAAAAGAAGTGGGCTCACATTTTATAATAATGAGCATCTGCAATTTTAAGTATCGAGTACTTACAATATTCTTCCATATTCTCCATATCCAAGAACTTTACAGTTCTCCATGTCAGAGAATTCTGATTTTGTCACTTCCATATTCAGATCCAAGTATACTAAATTTTCCTTTTCTATCCTGCCTCCACCACCACTCCTTGCACTATTAGTATTGTTCACTATAGTCCATTATGCTTGCTCTTACCTCTTGCCTCATCAGAATGGGTTTATTAGTAATTGACTTTTTGTGTGTCTTCCTGCCAACTTCCACGCTAATTCCATAGTAACCAGTGAAAATTAGACAAAAATATAAAAATACCGACATTATACAGGACACTCTACTTAGGTCGTTATTTAATAGGGAAGAATTAGTAAATCCCCGATTTTGCAATTCTACAAATTTTGGAAACTATCTTTTTATCTAACCGTTGCCAATATTCTGAATATGAGTGCAGTACAGACCACTGCTGGCGGTATACCAGTCTTAATTCTGAAGGAAGGAGCTAAAGAAAATAAGGGTAGAGAAGCACAGAGAAATAACATTTCCGCTGCCAAACAAGTAGCAGACATGATAAAGAGCTGCCTAGGGCCACGTGGTATGGACAAGATGCTTGTTAACTCTACTGGGGATGCTACAATTACAAATGATGGTGCAACAATTCTAAAAGAGATGGATGTTGACCATCCTGCCGCAAAGATGATGGTTGAAGTTGCCAAGTCAGTAGATAATGAAGTAGGCGATGGAACAACCTCATCTGTAATCCTTGCTGGAGCATTAATAGAAAAGGCTGAGAATTTGATTGACAAGAATATCCATCCCTCGGTAATAGTTGATGGTTATGAAGCCGCATCCCAACAAGCAATGAAACTATTACGAAAGATTTTCGTTAAAGCGG
>JAICVW010000652.1 GCA_025935105.1 Nitrososphaeraceae archaeon | reverse complement strand
CTATCTTTGATAATAGTTTAAAACATACCATCTAAACTAAGATGCCTAATCTCCCTAAAGGCTGTGCATCGTAAAACTAAGACATGAGTTAATATCTAGCGAATTAGTGCCTTCTGCGTCGTGCCATTGTTCATAAATCCTTTAATATGCTGAGGGTGTAATATCATTATTGTAGACCAGGAATCTCACTGTGCTATTTGCGGGTCAAATTTTCCGTCAAAGCAGTGTTACTTCTGTCAAACCAAAATCTGTACCTCTTGTATCGTTCCTAGCGATGTGACTGGTAACCAAACTACCATAAAATGTATTAGATGCGATCAAAGTAAACAAAATTAGTGTTCTTTCTGTTATAAAACGGAACAAGCTCATTTTAGGACTATTGGCAGCCTTCTGGATTTATACCGTTTTTCCGCTTCCTTTTCTGCAGGCTTTTGGAGTCAAGACTAACCCAACTTCATTTCAGCCAATTGTTATCACAACCGCTGTCATGACTATTCCTTTCGTCTTCATGTTATTTGCTTGGCAGAAAAGGTCGCCAACAACCAATCAATCTGCAGCTACCCAATAGTTTCCACAAAAGAACAAGGCTATACTGCTTAACATAAGTTCATCAACCTCGTTAGGTCCCTTACCTACATGGTGAGGTCAGTCTGATTAATACGTAATTATGTTAGTCAGTATACTTCTAGAATATCATAAAAAAGTCCGTGAGGGACATGTTTAGGATAGATAGCTGATATTTACTATTATACCGCTATCAGTTATCATCAAGTAGTTGCAATGCTCAGTTAGGTCAGCTAACCAAATAGAATAGGATAATAGTTTTTACATGTCTTTCAAAAGCAATAATTATTACTTCCAAATTTGGTGAAAAGGTCCAAATTTTCACTAAAGCCTTAATAGAATATGTTGAACAATTAGAGGAAGAAAGAGTATCGTGAATGTCACCACATCATTGGCGAATGAAAAAGTGTAAACATTGTGGCAATCGGTCGCTTGAAACAACTTGCTATGATTGTAGAATTACCTACCCTAAACCCAAGTCTATTAAAAGACGAAAAGAAGAGGACCAGAAAGGAGACCTCAAAATAGAACCTTTCAGTAATATTGGCTCCCAATACTAGTTAGAGATATCTTTCTAACCTGAGTTTGTGAGATCCGTTTTTGTAGAATTTGGCCGGAAGTTTCATGAGCTTTTTCTATGGAGTCCGGCAACAAAAAACTGTTCAACTAATCTATAGAACTGAGGTCACTACTTAAACTGTTATATAAAATATTGTCCATATAACAGCACCAGATGTGAAAGCAATTGCAACGTCGAAGATAGTGAATATCACAGATGACAGAGTTGCTTTGGCAGTGAAACATACTTTTCCCCAACCTGAGATTTACCGCTTGGATATAGCGGATGGATTGAAGCAACTCCTATATGGGAAGAATTGGGACCTAAGCTTTCTCCTCCAATCGGACGTCGCTTCAGTGGCAAGAGAATTAGGAATCGAGGAATTTGTTGCCAAAATCATAATAGATGCTGCAAAGGAAATAATTTCCTTCCTTTTTCTACCTAAAACCAATCTCCAGGTTTCTCTTCCATGATTTCGTGATTAGTGGATCTAACGTGATCGCTTGCAGATTCCATGCTTTCGAATTCTCTTTTGCAAGGAATACAATGGTAAGAGATCTTCACACCAATGAGCATATTCTAAACTTAAAAAAAGTTTGAATCGAGAGGAACCCCTAATATTAAACCATGTTTCTTGGCCAGGCGCCTTTTGTTACGAATACGAGCGAGCTCCTTGAAGTTGGGTTGTTGGGTGGAAGCTTCAGTATTTAAGTGTAGACCTGTATGCTCGTGAATATGCTATGAGAAAAGCATTGAGTAATACTTCCTAAAATGACCTGGATTATTGTCGGCAAGAGGATGAAGAGATTTAGTCGCACTTTGATAGGTATGATTGAAAAGTCGGCTTTACGCTTTCGTTCATTAGAGTCAAGTTCTTTTTAATTGACAGTCGTATACAGTCTAGTGACTTGAAGCTTTGTCGACCCAAACTTGTAGTAGAGTCTTTATTTCCAGATGTCGTGCCAAATTTGATAACTTCATGTAATTCGTATTTTTCTTGACAAATTTCAGTAGCATCATCCTCAATCTTCTTAAATAGGTCTAGGGTT
>JAICVW010000160.1 GCA_025935105.1 Nitrososphaeraceae archaeon | reverse complement strand
TCTGCAATCTCTAATCCAGTAAAAGATTTGAATAACAATGGTTTTCTAGAAAGTCGAGCATAAGACATCAATACAGTATCGAGTATGTCCAGATCAATGGAGAATATAGCTTTAAGCTTTCAATTACGCAAGAGGTCCAATCTTTACTTTACAGCAATCTACTTGGCCCAATGTACTTTTGGTAAGCAGGAACTATTGTCATTGCTTAAGGAATAGGGGCAAGTCTCTTATGTTGGAGGACTTTGTTAAAAGGCGAAAGGTCATATA
The DNA here is from genome assembly GCA_025935105.1 of Nitrososphaeraceae archaeon. Classification (GTDB taxonomy): domain Archaea; phylum Thermoproteota; class Nitrososphaeria; order Nitrososphaerales; family Nitrososphaeraceae; genus Nitrosopolaris. The sequence goes on along the minus strand of JAICVW010000160.1, from coordinate 6,142 downwards.
TCCCTGTTAGATTAGCCGCTGTTCTCAGAAAGCCAATTTTTAGTGCATCTTGTGCAGAAGTAAGGAGAGAACTTTTGACAGGATCGTAGGTAAATTTAATCCTAGACCACGCTTGGTTTAATTCGTCTGGCTGAATTATATGCCCTGTTAGTAAACTTAGTTCCTTATTAAAAACCGTCATCGCTTCTTCTCTATGAGAATTGATCCAATTTGTCTCATCCACATTAGCGGCAAGAAATTTTTCTACCGTTCCAAGATTTTGATTAAGGTAGTCTGTTCTAGCTATTATGTTCGCAGTAACATATTCTCCGTGTGGCCACAATGTACGTTCATCCAAAAAGATTCTTCCACCTGCCTCTTTTACAAGTTTAGCACCCCATGGTTCGGGCACCCATGCCCCGTCAATCTGTTTTTTAAGCATCAAAGTGAATATGTCGGATATCTGAGCAGAGATCACCTCTACGTTACCGCCTTGCTCCTTAGTCTTGTACCCATTTTGAAGAAGGTACATTCTCATTGCAACGTCTTGGGTATTTCCAACTTGAGGCGTGGCAAATATTTTGTTGGCGAAATCTTTTGGGGACTCAATTCCAGAGTCATTTCTTACTACAAACACCGTTCCTCCACTCGCCGCTCCTGAAATTACTTTTAGCGCTTTTCCATCAGATACAATATAGCCGTTTATGGTTGGGTTCGGACCAACGTATGCTATATCAATCTGATTTGCAAACAATGCCTCGATGAGTGGAGGTCCAGAATCGAAAACCTCAGGCTTTATTGTAACATTGGCCCCTACAGCTCTTTGAAAGTCTCCATTTGCTAATCCGATTAAAGCCTGGGCGTGATTTAGAACAGGAAAGTACGCAATTCGAAGTAAATTGGAAGAGGTGCTGATCGCGTTACTAGTGCCAGTCGTCGATCCCGGTGAATTCGGCATGGCAGATGTAACTACGACTGCAACGATTATCGCAGAGGCGGCCGCTAGTTTAATTGATGACTTCATTAGCTTATCTTGCTTATCGACGCACGGTATTTTACCGAATATTATTGCTATGAAGTATGCATTTCTCGACTACTATGCGCAGTTTTAGCACTGGATGAGACCAAATCAAAACAACTCACATCCGGTGAGAAAAGTTATTAACTAAATTCGAAAGGGTTGTGTTGGTTAACGGGATATCTGTCTGACCTAGCGAACCTTTTTCATTACACTGTTTCTAGTCCTGATGGGTAATGATTGGCAAATGCCTAAAGTCTCCAGAGATGTTTGTTGACAACATGGGCAGTACTTTGCTACTCATTTTTGCCCACTTTGTTGCCCAAAAAGGACCTCAGAAAGGGGGGAGAAGATGTACTGAACGAAAGTGGGCAAATATTTGGGCAAAATTTAGAAATCCCAAAGTGCTAACAAAATTTGTTATTTTGATCCATTTTTGTTAACGGTTAACAAACCCCTTTAACATGGCTTGTCCCATGTTCGCGTGTACCTCCAATGTAGAGATATATCAATTCGCAAACTTTTGCTTACGTTGTGAAAAAATTAACTCTCTTGTGTCTTAACACGCACCTGCCGGGTGTGAAGGGAATACTCAAGGGAATTCGTGTTCAGGTTTTGGAATTTCTGGCTTGATTTTTGGAAAATCGGTCTGCTAGTCTCAAGGGCTCAGGTATCCTTTCCTTTGGCAAAATCAAGCTATAGGCAATATTTACAGCTGCATCCAAGGTTAAACCGTGACCTACGCTGATGTATATTGGTTTTTTATTAGATCTAATCAATTCAAATCCACAGATAACACCATCGACCAAAATCGAATGATCCTCTCTTATCACACCACAAAGGAGACTTTTAGCGACTCCTATCGTTGGAAGATTCAATAAAATGCCAACGTAAGAGGCAAGGCCACATTTTCTAGGATGCAGAATTCCATGACCGTCAATTAACAAAACATCGATACATGACATAACAGGTTTCAAAACACTTAGCAATGACTCTGACTCTCTCAACATAAGGTATCCAGGAATATAGGGGTTAGTTACAAGAGAAGATTCGTTAATCTCTTTCACGATCTTCATAGTTTGCGTGTTCATTAAAACAGCTGAACAGAATGCAACATTTTTTCTATATGCTACATCAATACCGCAAATGTTAATCGGTTCTTTGCTCAAAGTATTAGTAAGTACTACCAATTTTGAGAAATCTTCTTGTAACTTTTTCGTCTTTGCTATGACTCCTGATTTAGCTGTCCTGAAAGATGAAGCCAACTTGAAAGGTCGATTCTTAATCCGATTTATATTTCCTGTACGTGCAGTTCACAATGTTGAGGTAGCATAGGCAAAGCGAATCATTCCCCCACAGCCATAACAAGAGGAAACTAAATGCGATCCTTGCCATAAGTATTGACTTTGTTCGTTGACATCAAATTCCACATAATCTCGCCTTGATTAATAAAACTCTAAAATCTGCTGTCAAATACAATTCTGGTAAGCGAAGAGAGATAGCCAGATCCTATTAGAGGCATTTATATTTCTCAATAGCTGATATTTTGGTTGTCTAATGCAATGCTCGCTATTTTTCAAACCATCAAAGCATCTTTCTCGTGAGAAAGAAAACAAGAATTGAGAAAGAAAACAAGATATGAAGAGACGTTCGCTGCCCTTCTTGAAATCAAAATCAGATATTTCAAAATTGGGTATCCACAAGATAGCTTGAGCCGAGACTGTCTGACCGAACGGAGCTAATTACCTTATCTTTCAACGCTGAATGATAATTTAACACACACCCGGTATTCCTGTATTTTACCATTATTGCTATCTACCCGAGCAGTCATGTCTGTAACTTCTAATCCTCTAATCCCATGGACGGTCTTGGCTGCCTCTGTTATAGCAACTTGGGCTGCATCCTCCCAACCTTCCTTCGAACTTCCGACAAGCTCCAATATTTTGGCTACTGACATACCTTTCACTTGATTATCATATCTTATAATACTTCCTTCTATTTCCGAACTTTAAATCCGAATTGTCTAATGCATCCTCCTCCAAAAATCATAGCCAATCAGTCCTAATCCAACAAGTATTAGTATTATTGGTATTACTGAGAGAAGGCTTGGCTCAAACAGGCCTCTGGCATAATTGATTGCATCTAGAATTAATGAAGCAAACACTGCACATACTCCAGCTATGAATAATTTAGAAAGACTGAATCTGGCCAATTTTTGCTAGGTTATACTAGCTCCCGTGCTATTAATATTGACTAGGCGACAAGTCATTACGAGGCTCGTCGCTAAACTTGGACTGATAGAAGGTTGGTTCGAAATTGAAAGTTGAAGTGAGTCTGAATAATGGGTGGCTGTCTGTCCTTGCTCGCATAAGGTGCTGAACCAGTCGTTTCCGAGGCTATATTAGAACATCAATAGTGATCGTTAACCAATTATATTGCGTGTACTGACAATTTAGGACATGACCTCTGTAACTGTAGATGCAAAGTGGCTAGCAACTCATTTGGAGAATCCTGAACTGGTTATATTAGATGCTAGAGGTTCTATACCATACAGCTTTGGACACATTAAGAATGCAAAACCTCTGGCTTTAGAAGATGTTATCCACCTATCAGAGGCGGGGACAAGCTTGGTTATAGATGAGAATCAAGCCGAAAAGCTCTTTAGTGCCTTGGGAATTGAGAATTCTAAAGATGTCATAGTCTATGGTGAGGCCTCCGATCCTTCTGTTGGAAGAATAGTCTGGACTTTGATGTATTACGGCCATAACAACGTACAAGTTCTTGAGATCGGGTTTAATAAATGGTTACAGCTTGGGTACCCTGTCACGCGAGATGTCCCCGTACCACCAGGAACTAAAGCAGCTGAAGGTAACATTTCACCGCAGCTCAGATTTAAACCAAAGACAATCCAGGCAATCAGAGCGGATGCTGAATACATAAAGCAGAAATTGGAAGATCCAAGTATTATAATCTTGGACGCAAGGACTCCTCAGGAGCATTTCCAAGCCAGAATTCCAGGGTCGATATTGGATAACTGGGAGGATGGAGTGGGAAACGCGGGCGAGATGCTGAAAAGCAAATCTCAACTACAGGCGGACTTTGAGCGCAAAGGTATAAAAAAAGAGAGCGAAATTATATGCTTTTGCCACGCTGGTGTGCGCGCATCATACAAATATCTTCAGCTCAAGCAAGCTGGATATGATAGAGTTAAGGTGTACGACGGATCAATTATCGATTGGGCCAAGCGAGGCTATCCCTTGAGGTAATCTTACCTACCACTTGATGTCTATACTAATTAGGTGGATACCTTGCCCCAGGATAAGTTTGCATTCGGGTTTATGGGCGAGAATCTATACGCTACCTATGACTTATGAATGCAATAATGGCCTGATGTGTATTATCTGTACTCTGGAACTGAAGTGCTTTGTAGCAAATCGACCTAGGTGTGTAAACGATGACACACCATTCTATGTTCAACCTATCAAGCCGAGGAGTTACTTATACTGACTAACATAATTACGTATTATCCAGTTGTGGGGCAATATGACCTAAAAAAAGTTGACGAACTTATGTTAACCAGTAGAGGTAGAAATCTGAATCATAAAAATTTGAAAGGTCGTTTCTTCGGTCATTGCGAGGCCAACTAAGCACGCCATTAACTAAGCAGCTCCAATTATAAATATCTGTGCTTTCTGAATGAGTATACAATTCTCCAAGAGGCAATATTATTATGATGTGTAAGATTGTAGACGAAAATTGGTAGGAAAGCGGGTGTTTTAGTTTCTACAATGAGGTATCCACACCCGAATGGACATATGGCTCTATTGAAATTTCGCAACGTTATAATATTCTTAGTCTGTAGTACCAAATACAAAGGTGCGATTGATTGAAATCTTCTATAGGTGCTTTTATTTTACTAGCTGCTAGTTGTGGAATGCTGCTGTTTGCATCTCCCTCCTATGCCCTCACGCCAAATGGTTCCATGAACAAAGTCACGAGCGGTGGAAGCCTTCATGTTAGTGTACAGCCAACCCCAAGTCCGATTAAAAAGGGGGCCCAAACTAACTTTAAAATCAGTTTCGATCAGAAAAGCGGTGCAGCGGTTCAGCCACATATAGATTATGATTTTGTTATTACTCAGAACGGAAAGCAGCTGTTTCAGGCATCCGCTTTAGCAGGACATCCGAATCAACCATTGCACACAGCTGAAGGAGTAGTTACGATTCCATATACCTTCCAGCAACCAGGCAGTTACCAAATTACTGTCAAGGTGTATGGGATTCTGTTCAATCCAATAAATCCAGAAAAAGCTCAATTCCCTATAACTGTGACATAAGAAGCGTAGCCTCACTTCATGACATTTTTCTTTAGTAAACATATCCGATCCTGTGATATAGCCAGACGATCCATACAACAAGTTTCGGGTAAGGTAACTAACTCTACAGTTTAGTGCTATGTTATCCATTCAAAGACAAACGACAACCGAAAAGTATTGTGCCAATTCCATAGCAATCGGGACTTCTCTCAAGAAAAAGGAATATTCCAAATCTTTATTTGGGCATTGAGTAATATTAATCTGCGAGTTAGTTCGGAATCAGGGGGACAATGTTGGAAATGCTCCTATCAACATTTCAGATGAATATAAGTCCTGAGTGGATAATCATTGGCCTCCTCGCACTCTTCTTAATTTTTGGTACCAAGAAGACCCCGCAAATATCCAAAACGATCGGTAAGGCTATAGGAGAGTATCAAAAGGCTCAGGAAATATTGAGAAAAGAGATCCAAGACGCCACATCAGGAGCAGTTGCGGCAAATAAGGACCTGCATTTTATGAACCCTCGAATCAATGGCCCAGTAGCGTCTGAACGTGAAAAGCTACAGACAATCGCCAAATCGCTTGGCATAGATTATGAAGGCAAGAACGACGACGAGATGCGAACGTCTATCACAAACAAGCTCCAAAATACTGGTACCTAGTTTTTCAGTCCATACGGTATAAAGTCAAAGCTATCTGGGAGATCTTCTCTTAGTTGGCTGGAATTAAGTCACAAGTGCATTCAACACTTAAATACATCAAATTTTTTGTGATGTATAATGTCAGAATCAAGAAATGTTTTGACGATAAACCCTTTCGATATGGCACTA
>JAICVW010000600.1 GCA_025935105.1 Nitrososphaeraceae archaeon | reverse complement strand
TGACAATGGTTTGGGACGATCAGGAAGACAATCTATTGAAACGTTGTTATCCGATACATACAAAGAAAGAACTATTAGCTCTATTTCCAAATAGAACATATCAAGCAATCCAACGTAGGGCTTCCGATCTTCAAGTAAAAAGGATTGTGAGCTATCGTCATACACTAGAGGCCAAAGCCAAAATGAGTATGTATAGGTTGGGTCGTAAGCTGTCAAAACACCATAGAGCAGCATTAAGAAGATGCACTTTGAACGAATGTGCCTTTGATTCATTAAATGAACATTCTGCATATTGGATTGGAATTTTGATCAGCGATGGGAACGTTTGCTACAAACAAGGAGGAGGTATTCCTACCATTGCGCTTCATTTGAAGGAAATGGATCTTCAGCATCTACTAAAATTCAGGGAGTTTCTATGTTCTTCACACAAGATAGGCACCTATGTAAACGAAAGATGGGGAAATGTGTCTTGCTCAATATCATTTCGTTCCGAAACAATAGCGAACACTCTTGCGAAATACGGTTTCATACCCAGAAAATGTTTCAACGCAGAGATCAGAGGTGGGCTTGAAAATGATAGGGATCTTTGGCGTGGTATAATTGATGGAGATGGTTGCTTAGGAGTCTATGAAAGGAAGGATTCAGGAAGACGAGTGCCTTACATATCTCTGACTGGTACCAAGACTGTCTGCTTGCAATTTCGAGATTTTCTAGAAAAGGAACTTGGTGAACCTATGCCACCAAATGTTATCTTTTATAAAAGGTCATATTTGTTCATGGTTTCTGATCATCGTGCAGTCAAGGCTATAAAATTAATATACAGCAATTGTACCATTGCTCTAGAAAGAAAGCTACAAAAGGCAAATGCAATAATGGAGGAGTTTCAGGATGGTGCCGTAGTGACATAATGATATGACAAGTCTGAATGACCATCGCGCAACCCTAAATGATCTGTCTAATGTAACGAGAATTGATAATTTTCAGTCAAACATAAAATGTGCCTCTGCATTTCTGAAGTCTTTTTTGATTGAAGGAATGGAAGAATTAATATTTTTGAGCAGGAGAGATTTAGAGGGATGACAAATATTGAGATAACTTGGTACTTGGGAAGGGCTATAGATGATATTCGCAATGTGGAGGAGAAACTTGATGAAGAAGATGCAAATATACTTAGAGATATGCGTGTTGAATTAAATAAACTCCGGGTTAAATACGCTTAACTCAACTCTTAAAATAGATCACATACAACCTTTCTTGTAATGTCGCTTCAGGAACATGTCCCAGGTATTGCTAGCCGTGCTGATAAATTGACCTTTGATTCTAAATATTATACCAATGAGCCCACATCCACATTTGATTGCAGAATTTGTCTTTGGGTGTTTGAAAGCAAATGGGAGCTAGATATTCATAATTCTCTGGAACATATGATAATAAACCATTTAGAACATAAGGGAAATCTTGAAGATCATCCCATTGTTCAAGAATAGACCATAAAAACACACCTATGGTAGTAGACTTACATTTGTTTTAATTACACAAAATAATCGATCGGGATAGTCAATTTATCATCTGTGAATTAGTTGTGTCTCCTTACGTGTAAATAAAAAGAGTTAGGGATAGGGCTCTTCACTTTAGCGTATGTTAGCTGTGTTTGCTGCAGTGTTTGTGCAATCTGAATTGCTACAGAGGTTACCTTGATTGATTGATTGATCTACTCTAACGTGGCTTGACCCATGATGACCTGAACTTATCGATGCGCTGTTACTTCCACTGTTTGAGTTGAGAAAGCTATTACTGTCACAACTGCAGACACATGTTTTATATCAGACTCGACCAAAAAGAGATAAAACCCCTAAGGAAATTCTCCCTACGAAAGGCAATACTCAGACAAATCATACATACAGACATCGAAGAGGACAAATACAGAACCGCTAAAGAGTATTCATATTGACGAGGTTGTAAAAGTAGTTTATGTTGGATGAGGTGGATTAGGACTAAATGTTGATCCGTCTTGGTCTTCTTTTTGTTTTCTTAAAGTATCATCCATTTCTCTAGCCGGAGAGACAGTATTTAGATGATGATAATGATCGCATTTCTCCCCATTTGGAAGTATCTCCGGACAATCGTCACATCTCCCGGCATTACATTCGGGTGAAGTTACCAATTTTGTATGCCCATTGTGGGCATACTAGTCTTTTAAATTATCTCATTAATGCTGCAGCCGTCACCACCACAGCGCAGCTGCAGCCCATTGTTGTTATGTCCGCCTCTTATGTGTGCGAGTGTAAAAGACCTTTAGTTAGTATATGGAGCCAATGTGCTCGTTGCCCGTGTTATGGTCATTGACTGACAGGCCTTTAACACTTTTTGACCTTAGTTTAGATATTCGTGAAATATAACATAAAACACATGTTTTTTTCTAATGTTAAACACCGCATTGCCTACATGGTTTGTATATGAATCTTTGTGGCAACTAGTAACAACCTCTCCATAGTTGGTAGTAAGGTTTTGATAAGGTTGCGGCGTCTCCGAACTGGCTAGGACAAGAGTGGGCAGCGAATGACAGACAGTAGTAGAATTAGGGGATGTT
>JAICVW010000614.1 GCA_025935105.1 Nitrososphaeraceae archaeon | reverse complement strand
GTACGCCAAATGTGGTACGCCAAATGCTACTGTTGCGAATGCGGCCGCTGCTACTATTGCTGTGATTGCTAACGTCATTCTACTGTGGTTCATTGTACATGGCAATGAGATGGAATGGTATTTGTCAAATTCTACTGAACAGTCTTTAGAAATATAGAAGAATAAGAGGATATATTCAATGTTGAATATATTCTTCAGAAAGTTTGTAGTAACAATCCAATAGAAATATTATGGTTAACGTTAAACTTCTCATGACACCTTGAGCCAGTTAGCCAGCTTGAAAAATTGTTAACGCTGCTATAGCTACAGCGCTGCCTGCATCGACCACCCAATAATCTGAATCTATCTGATCCATGCCATTCCAGCAGCCCTACTTAATTGTTAAGCTGAGCTAGTATGGATTGGATTTTCTTTCAAGCTATGGTTGCTGCAGGAAAGTGTAGATTGAACTTAGAATTCCCGTCAGAAGAATACATTTGGTGTATTAGCTCAGCTTTGTTATGAGACAGATTTTTGTCTCTCCTCAATCTCCACTTGAGCTGATTGAGTTCATAGAGCTCCGTGTGCTGTGATGATGCGAGTGACTACCAGAAGAAGTGTGGTGTGTATGACCCTCGCTTCCGATAGTAACGCTATTGGTATCATGAATAATAATGCAAAACCAGCGCTTGAATTGATAATAGTAATGTCACTATCATGATGGGTCTTGTCGTCGTCAGTAAAATTGACACTGCTATGGTTGTGACCATAATTGCCAATATGGAAAATGCGATTTTGTACTCATTGTATCGGGAAGATCGTTTATACGAAGTCAGTTCAACTTTATTGTAACTAAGTTTATAGTAACATTATTGGAGTTATGTACTCTATGATGTGCTGTACTTTTTCTAAATTTGTCTATGACTTATTTTCCTGCCCAGTGGATAATATGAATACTCTTATCTCATATCGTTAATTCCATTTTGTACTAAATACAATGATAACAGGTTTTAACTCTATGACTACAACCCTGAGAACATAAGAATCAGTTTCTCCTTCGTCTTGAACAGCATTACTGTGATACTCACAGCTGCTAGTACTAGAAAGCTTATAAAATCGAATATTGGCTGAATAATAATAATGCCAAATTATGTAATACTAATCAATTGAACAGATCAAGGAATAAAGAATGTCAAAGATACTATAAAACGAGCTAAATATTTTGAAAAAATAATCGAAAAAGCGGGTGGCAAATCTAATGGGTTGTATTATACACTTGGAAAGCATGATCTTGTAGCAATGGTTGAAACACCAAACGATGAGGCAATAGCATCAATCTTGTATAATACCGGAAGCTTCGGCAATGTACACACTGAAACACTCAGAGCATTTACAACGTCAGAAGCAGCTAGTTTAATCGTAAAGTTACCCTAGTTACCTTTTTTCTAAACATCATTTTGCTTCTTGCTTTTCAAACATAAAAGAAATTATAACCATTTTGGCACCTTTTAGCAGAGTTATCTATACTACCCAACATTAATTCGCTAACACGCATCTCTTGATAGATATTTTAGTGTATTCGGAACTACACCTACAACACAAAGAGTATTAGGCGACAACCAGTATCTTGAGAACTCTGGTGGCTCAAGCACAGAAGATTCTGCAACGAACATGATTTAGAATCTAAACGATAGTCCCCACAAGAGCATAACAACGCAAATCAATTTGTTCGGATCTCAATCATTACAACATCCACTAGTAAGGAGCAAAGAATACAGTGCAATGGGACAATGGACAATTAAATACAAACCACAATGATGATACTTCCAACTGCAACAGCGTAAACCAGCTACTATTTGGAGTATCTCAATCTCACAAAGACCACACAATACAGAACTTGCAATAAGTGGCAAAGAGCTGAGTCCAACCGATCAAAAACCTTTTTTTCAATTTAATATTTATCTTAAAACCCTAATGAATAACTCAGTGACGCGGTGCGGGTTGTATTTCTTGTGATTGCGTAGACGTTGGCTTTAGATAATCTTTCAGTAAGTAGGTATCTCAATATCTTTGGAGAACCTCGACTCAAGGACATGCTCTGTGTGGTCATGTCCAGAGACGGCCTTGTCAAAACTGCTTAGATAACTTCCTGTAGAATTTTAAATTTCTTGTTTAAGAATATTCGATTAAATTTGAAAGCTGTTGGAGATATTCAAAATAAATACACATTCCCTTTGGCCATCATCGCTCAACTTATCATTGGTTATTATGCTACTATTTCTGGCCGTGGTGGATAATACTGTAAGCAGAACCAGACATTACAATTAACAAGAATAGTCGCGCCTGTTACTATTGTTCCTGGTGTTACAGGAAACATTCTTACTGTAGTTTCTTTCTTGATAGGTACTTCGTCATTCATTGTAGGATTTAGAATTCACAACGCTACAAGTGCAACGACACCGTCATTACCGATAACAAAATATTTTGAGATATTAATATTGGCGTTAGTCATTCCTGC
>JAICVW010000412.1 GCA_025935105.1 Nitrososphaeraceae archaeon | reverse complement strand
TTACATTGGTTCATTTAAATATATTTAGTCGTCCAATGTGGAACTTTTATTTAAATTGTATGAAGCCGCCTCATAAACTAACAGCAAGAGAAAAAAGGCCAGGTTTGGAAAAATAAATGGCTTACCTACCTCCCTCAAATTCAGTTATTTAGGTACTTCTTCCTTTAGCCAGAAAAAACATTGGGATTTTAGATTGTCCACAGTCCATTGGCGTTTGCCACCCCTCTAGGCGGCTTCTTGACTTCGCTATGTTCTAGAAGTTGTGGTAGTTCAATATATATTCAATATATATAGACTCATGAATTTCTTGGCACAGACTTTACATCTCCACTCGGTCCCAGACAGCGAATTTCTGTTATCTCAATTATATTGCTCTCCTATCTTGGAAGGCATTCATGTCCTCAGCGAGTCTAAGGTCATGACAAGTTCGCTATGTTGTTTAGCCAACTGCCAGAGTGCATTTATTTATATATAAATTTATTTATTTATATATAAATACAATTCCATCGGAAGGTCTTGGGATAGTATGAGATGATTTAACATTATGATAGTCAGTAATAAAGCGGTATAATTGGCTAAGTATACAGTCAAGTCAAACGACTGCGTCACGCTTATATTAATTAGCCTAATTTCAGAAAGATGTAATGTTTTTGTTGAAAAGTTTGATAAAGATTCAATATTCCCATAAAAAGTCTTGATTTAATGCTATCAACTGACAGAAGATATGGAATTAAGGTTAAAATCAATGTTTATGAGGGATTGTAAATTTGGCAAAAGGTAAAAACAAAGTTGATTAATTAATTCTTCCATTATAATTGCAATCAGATCGTGGTAAACAGATCCAAAAAAGCAGTCTATGCAGCTCTATTTGGCAACTTGGCCATTGCCATAGCCAAGTTGATAGCTGCCGTTTTTACTGGAAGCATTGCTATGCTGGCAGAAACGCTTCACTCCTCTTCGGACACATTTAATCAGATATTGCTTCTAGTAGGGATCAAAACAAGCACGAAGGCTGCCACGGAACGCCATCCTTTTGGATATGGGAAGGAGCAATTTTTTTGGTCGTTCGTAGTTGCGACAATGTTGTTTGGGATCTCAGGAATTCTCTCATTGCAGCAGGGTTTTGTGTCACTTACTAGCCCATCTCACCGTATTCAGCATGTTAATATTAGCTATGTTATACTGATGATCTCGGCTGCCTTTGAAGCAAATTCTTTAAGACTTGCTCTTGAAGCTTCAAAAAGTTCTATCGAAGCGAAAGGCGAAAAATTGGGAATTCGATCATTAATCAATGAGTTTCAAGAAAGCAAAGATCCGTCTATAATAACAATTCTTGTTGAGGATTCAGCAGCTTTATTGGGAATTGCAATTGCCGGGGTCGGAATCTTTCTGTCTGAGCAAACTGGAAATTCAATTTACGACTCTTTAAGCTCTCTTTCTATAGGATGTATTCTAATCGTCTTCGCCTTTTTTCTAGCTAAGGAGAATAAAGGACTGCTTATTGGCGAGTCAATATCTAGAAAGGATTACAAAAAAGTTGTGGGATTAATTAAGTCAATTCCAGAAGTCAACAGAATAATAACAATGCGCTCTATGTATTTGGCCCCCAAAGATGTTCTTGTGACAATTGAAGTGAATCTAGTTGATGGCTTAGATACCGATCAGATAGAATCTGTAATAGACAATATAGAAAGCAATGTAAAACAGGCTATCCCATATGTCAACCCTTCTAGAATCTACGTAGAGCTAGAGCGTGACAGGTTTTCAGATTTGTACAAGAGAAGGAGATTAAAATAATATTTTTACAATTGCTACGAGAACTGAACCTGGGTTGGAAAAAACAGTTTCATATTGGTTACATCTACTGAAGGTGTTAGGTGTTTCATAGGGAATTTCCGTGCACGTTGATGCCACACCTTACAGTCTGGTTCCTGGAGAGTTGTGATCTTGTTGAAGGGGAATTAAACTGGAAGGCATAATACTAAGTAGAATAAAGATTTAACAAGCATTAAATTTCTTCCATAGCACAAGTACCGGTACATGAATATGAAGGTGCAATTATACAATTACGTGAATAGTGGGATTACTGTCGCATCATTTGTTTCGATAGCAATTCTCTTACTGCTTAATACAAGTACACCTCCGTTGGACGGCCTTGCAAAATCCGGTGGTTTATCAGCTAACTCTGTAAATAGCGCTAATGTAACTGCACACACAATAGGTAACTTGAGTAAGCTCAAATCAGGTGGTTTATCAGCTAACTCTGTAAATAGCGCTAATGTTACAAATTCCTCTTAGCTTCAAGCTACCGGATCCTTAGCTGAAGCTTCATTGCCGATAGTTCGATGGCCGAGCAATGGTTTTAATTTATTGGAAAATCCTAATTGGGCGCAATCGTCCACATTGCGCTGTTTGCAATAAGGCGCACCATTGTAGATCTCTACCCCCAAAAGGGAAGTGGATGTTCACAAAGAAGTTATATTCATTAGTGTGAGCAAAACTATGAGGTTTTCCATTGATAAAGAACCCTTGTCATCCCAAATAGACCATTAAACAAAAGAAAAAAACCAAGATTGACAGAAGACACTACGAAGACAAAGTGAGGGTCGTGATCCACATTAATTTTTGAAATGCAACCCTAAAGGCAGATTACATTTTTGAGCTTGGTATCAGTCGAGTCTATATGTGGATTCGATAACAAGTTTGAACTTAAGGACTAAAACGATGTTAGACCAAGGTCTAGTCTTTATATAGTTAGGTTAATAACCTTGAAGTGCGATATACTTATGAACTAATATGAGTTTTGGTGGGAATAACAAGCAATTTCTGCTCAATCAATTGCTTTGGATAGGGGTATCCTTTGGCATTAGCATTACATTATCTATGCTGATACCTTTTCCTGTGTCATTGGTCGCTATCTTCGGAGTATTTATAATTATAAACTTGTACATGAGAAGAATTATGATGAAAAGACTTGGAGGCATGGGAGGAGTAGGCTCGACGTTCGGCTCGATTTTTAACAGCAGCCAAGGTTCCTCGTTGAAATATTATTGTATGAATTGCGGTACTCAGCACAGACAGATTGCTTGCCCTCACTGCGGCTCAAAGATGAAGCGTGTTGGATCATGAGTGACCTCCGCTTAAGATAGCACATATCCATTGTCTCGAGTCAGGTTTACGTGGACTCGATTCCCTGCAAGGAAAAGAGCTGATCAGGGCCGATAATTATGAGCAAACATGAACTCGCGGTCCAAATCCATAATAATGTGTCAGTTTACTCCTGATGGAATCCGGTTTCCTGCAGGCAAAGGGACTATTACGAGCCAGTTCCGTGTTTGGCCTTTTCCCTTCACCATGATAGTGACCTTCGGTGAACGGAACAGAAACCCGGGTCACCATTCTGCAGGCACCTACAAAAGGACCTATTTCGCTTTAAAAGTTTGTCGACTCTTTTGCAGGTCGTGTTAACTTAAATGTGTCCATCTCATCATATTATCAAATTTAGAACTGGATTTAACAATGCTATTGTGCATAAAGACAAATAGTGTTAGCCATTTGTGAACATGTTGAAGATTACATAATGCAGCTTTTCTAAATGGATAGTAGTCATCAAATGCTTCTGTTCTATCTTTTAGATATTCAATCGTTCTTTCAACCATACTCTTTTCATATGGAGAATGCAATCTGTACTGTAGACCCAAGTAGCTACATGCTTCAGGATACCAC
>JAICVW010000465.1 GCA_025935105.1 Nitrososphaeraceae archaeon | reverse complement strand
ACGATAGTGAGGTTCGAAGAGCTAACAGATAATCAATGGAATCTTTTACTACCGTCAATTCCTCCTCATTCTCATACTGGTAGACCTAGAGCTGATGACAAGAGTATAGTTAATGGTATAATACCTATCCATTGTGATGATTTCATTTGCCCATCTTTCACTTACGCTTTTCCATGCGGTAATGCCGTTATAGGCCCACCCGTGGCCCTTAACCAAGGTAATAGAATGATGGTGTCTATCATAGTTAACTTGAGCATAAAACACATTCCCGTCAAGAAGTATTAATGTTCCACCATTCTCTACAAAATGCTTTAGATTATCGTATTCTTTTTGGGTCACATACTCTTGATGTCCTAAAATCAGAACATCATATTTATTAATTGATGATGATTGACTACTGGCGTTGTTAACAGCTTTATGAATAAATATTGAACTATTATCCACATCTTGATCAGTTATAACTTGAAGATTTGATGTTAAACCAAGAAATGCATGTTTGATCTGTTGTGGAGGGAGTTTTATTACTCTACTTGTTAACAGATTAAGATGCTTGGTAATATTTAGGTCGTGCGGTACATTTTCTTCTAGCTTGTAGAAAATATAGAATTTGTTATTATATGCGGCAGTTGTAAATGTAGCTGCGACATATGCTATTCTTTCAGGCGGCATTGTTTGGGTTGCTATTGATGTAGTATTTCCTAAACTCGATCTGTTTGTACGGTTTGTTCTATTCAGAATTCTGTTATAAGTTGAATTCAGAGCTTTTATATTTGTTGAAAAAATATGGTGTGTCTCATTTTCATTTAGTTGTGGGAATATGGTAATATTGCTTCTTTGAGTTCTAATTACTACTGAAGGATGATTTGTTCTTGCAAAGGCACCACGTAGCCTTGCAGCTGTCTGCAATGCTTGCACTTGTGGCCGTAGTGTAGAGGACATCAATGTTTGCAGAACCGTTATTCCAGTTGGGTGCAGAAGTTGAGTTTCATCCTGTAATGAGCTTCGATGATCTGAAAAAAACAGTTTCAGCATTCAATTAGTAATAATCTTTCTCATTTATTTTTCCAATAGCATTCCCTAATACTTTCGTGGTTGTTTCTCCGGTCGGGAGGACAAGCACTATAAGAAGAATAAAAATAATTGGATGCAAAAAATTTGCTACTGACTCGTCAGACATCTTAACAAAAGAAATTGCGTCACGGATAGAATTTGCAGATAATTATCAGACGAAGCCAGAGGGACGTTTACAAGAATGTTAGACGACTGTTACAAATATTCAAAAGCAATTAAGGCAAAAGGGCGCCCATTTCCAACAGAACCGGTGAGCATGGCCCTCCTGTTTTAGCAGCACAAATTGATAAAATGGTTAGAGACACAATGCAAATGTAAACGAATGAATTAGACGTGCATGAAATAATCTCGTTTTGAAATCGATTTTTGGAATACGTTCTATAGGAAATCAAAATGTTTATCCGTGAGGGTATTAGGTACACCACTTGTATGTCTACCAGAACAGCATCAGATAAGACAGAAAAGGTTGGCATAACCTTACCAATTTCCCTTCTAACAAGAGTGGATAAAATACGTAGGGACGTACCTAGGAGCACATTCATCCGAAGAGCAGTGGAACAATTTCTGATAAAGGAGGGTAAATGATTACAACAACAGATATGAATTGGAAGATCCAGACAATCCTTGCGCGGCTTTGCCTATCTTAGAAGAAAGAAGAGTAGTAGGTACGTTATTCTCATTGAATTCATATTTTCACTATCTAACATTTTACTACAACCTTAAAAAGAATATGAATCAAAAATCTCCAGATATTTTTTTCTGAAAACATCTGTTACTGTCGCAATCTTGTAGGTGCTTCACATGATTATAGAGGTATACAGAATTACAATATGAATAAGAATTATTCATCGTCATCCTCCTCACTATCCTCATCGTTGACGTTAGTGCAGCAGCCTCACCAACAGAGAGAGGAAGAACTAGCTCAAAACAACCTAACTGCTAAAGACAAACTAAAAGAGATGAGTAGTGTGTATAAAGGACTGCAAACCCTATTTGAAATGTACCTTCCTAGAGTAGATCCTGTACTTATTCATGATCTACTAGTACGAGAACAACAAAGTCCAACGGCGCCATTTTACATGGTTGAGATATTCACAAAGCCGGGAACCAATTCAGAAGTAATGAGATTTGATAATGGAGAAAACGTCTATGGTTCCAGCTATCTATGACAAAGGTACTCATTATGTAACAAACCATCGATTAACATTAGAGTCTCAAGTAGTATGTCAAATTACTTTCCAGATGAGTTCATTAATAAGGTTAAATAGCCTACGTATAGGTGTATATCTATCATAGCTATTCGTGTTCTCTAGGTAGTAATGGCATGCTAGCATAGATGTGTCGCCTTATGCCATCACGAGTGCTACCTGTCTTGCAACACGATGATTATGCAACAGACTTACAAGAGAAAATGAGATAATAAAATGGCCTGTAAAGGAATATGCATACGTCATAAGGCACTTAAACCAACTGGTATTGGTCGTTATTCCTCAGGACAGAAACGTTGTCAAATATGTGAGACCTTCTTAAATTGGGATGTCCGTGTTGTGGATATAGATTAAGGACTAGACCAAGAAACGTAAAATTCAAAACTCAATTACGAGTGATCAAGGAAATAAATAAAACTATATTATCAGCTAGCAGTCAAACATATTTTAATTAGTCTGCTGATTGAGTGATTGGCTATGTGTAATCATCCTGTCATGAGTTACCTTTTCATAAATATCTCTTCACATGGAATTTAGATTTGATGCGGTTTGTGTGAACATGAAACAAACAGGCAGCAGCCAGTTAGTAAGAAATGGGTAGAATGCCACCAGTTTGTTCTGCTTAATACGTGCTCTGTACAGTGAAAGTATCAACGATTAAGAAATGGATCTCTTGATAGAGAGGAGACATCATAAGATTCGAAATTAATGATAATGAATGGCCAGGCCGGGTGTTAATCTATTGCACTAATTTGGAGTTTTATTTGCTTATTATTAAATTCTTGTAATGGTGCTCAAATAGCTGTTCCTTTTGATCTTCAGATAAGCGGTTAAAATCTGCCTGATGGTAACAGCAGAAACCTTTACATTTCATTGAACTAAATTTTAAAGGAAGGGATCTTTCGTAGTCAAGAAGTTCCTTCTCTTTTCTCAAAAAACTAAAGGAGCCCATATCTGAAATTACAGTACAGCCGCCGCCACCTTTTTCACTTTCTGCACGTTTGGCTAACATTTCGAATGTAGATAAGTCAAGTGTCATAGATAACGCCACTATTGTTCCATCTGCCGAATCTTTTGTCCAGATATTCCGATATGGCCTGTTTCTGTGCTTCTACATTTAAATAAAATCTGTT
>JAICVW010000356.1 GCA_025935105.1 Nitrososphaeraceae archaeon | reverse complement strand
GATGGCGATCAACATGGCTCAAGTAGCATAATAGTGGGCCAGTCAAACAACCAAAATAATGCGTGTGATCGCTCCATTTGTACAAACAGTGGGAGCAATGATGCGTTTCGATAAATGCTGTATAGCCTTTTTACATTAGCACAAGAGCGATATTGCATATTATCCGATTTTGATAATCCATGTTGGACAAATGGAGTTAAGTACTTACTCAAACTTCATCAAGCTCGAATATGACCATTGACTCAAGTCAAAATTAGAATAAAACACACCTCCTATCGAAGATCAATCATCAAATCATAAACGTTGTCCTTCAAACTATTCCCTCTTTTTAAAAAAATCAAAAACATAATTTGTTGGTATGAAGTTATGCATCCCCTACATAATAACCCGAACACATATCTATTGTTATTTCGTTAGATTAGATCTATTAAAGAAGATACTATTCTTTGTAACTTCATCTGGATCCCTCCTTTGATAGCCAGTAATGTTTTTGGCGAGGGCAGCGAAAGCAGTGAAGGCATTATTAAGGTTTAGCACAGTCAATATCTAGGTTATACTTCCATTGATGAGGTATAAGGATCACAAAACCTTCATTTTGACTTTGCTCTACATTAGATTAGAAATGTTTGGTGTTAGAAATCCACTCAGACCAGCTAGAACAAGGCTTCTAGCAACGAACTTCAGGAGTTCTATTTCTCGTTTGCTGGCCAGTTAATTTCAATTTATCCATTATTGAACCAATGATCTTAATTCGGGGGCGCGCATATTCAATATTCTTTTTCTTTGTTCCGGGATTTGATGAAGCGTCTTCAAGCAAATCTTGATAATATTTCAAACTATCTCCCAGTGCATCTTTGATTTCATCTACTTCTTCTTTTGTGAATTCCGCGCCTATCCGTTGTTGGGCCACCATGATGTTAATCTAGCTCCTGCATAATCCTGCCAACCAGATAATCAATCATAACTAGTTTTTTGATAAAACATCCCAAAGATATGGATGGATGAATTTCTCTCAAAGCATCTTGATTTATTTCTCCTGAGGATATGAAACAGATTTTAACATTAATATCGATTATCAAAATTCTTTTTGATAACTGAAATCCATCAATGTACGGCATATTAATATCAATTAATAATGGATCATTGAAGTTTGGTTGGAAATCCAAAAGTGCTTTTCTAGGATCATTGCATGTATTAACCATAATTCTCCTACTGCTAGTTTCGTTAGCATTTTCTATTCCAAACTTGAATGTAGTACTAATGTATGAATCATCGTCTACAATCAATATACTTTTCCAGTATCGTTCTTCTTTGTCTTTTGTGCTAGCAACACCCGAAAAGGACATTACATTAATTTTGGATTCTTTTACCACATCCCCTTTTGCCTTGGCAAGATTGTTTACCTAATCTAACTCTACTTGAAAGCCCTTAAAATCGCTTATGTAAGTGGAAAAAAACCATGTTACCTAATATGGGCACTATCTCTAATTTTGACATTAATAAGATTATGCAGGTCACTACTTACATTCTGGGGATGTAAACTGCTCAATTTTATCCGATACAGAACATACATACTAACTACGTTATAGGTCCGATCCTCAATGAACTAACTACCTTCCATTACGCATATTTCCTGTAAGACTACCGCTTACGCTACTACGGGACATAGCTACGACAAGCCTGGATTAAAACTAGTCCAGAGGCCTAGTTTGATAATCCATCATATCAACAGCGAAACACTACTTTACAATCGCCTGCA
This sequence comes from Nitrososphaeraceae archaeon, assembly GCA_025935105.1. Taxonomy (GTDB): domain Archaea; phylum Thermoproteota; class Nitrososphaeria; order Nitrososphaerales; family Nitrososphaeraceae; genus Nitrosopolaris. The sequence continues at coordinate 2,353 of JAICVW010000356.1, read as the reverse complement.
TCACAATTACTCTTGCGTATCGATTAGTTAAACATGCTGAGGTTGCTTGAATTGATAAATAAGCTACACTGGCATGAATTCGAGGAGAAACAGTCTGATCTTGCAGGACTGTTCTTGAATTAACGGAACAAGGAGATATCAGAGCAAAGAATTAGCTTTCAGAAGCTGAGCGTGCAAATTATTCAACTTTTGGCTAGTATTAGATATCTGTAGTACCAATACACTGTAGTATCATTTTCCAGTTCTGAAAGCTTTCAGATATCTTGTCTTCTAAAAGGCTAAAATAATATTCTGTGCAATGCTGATATAGAATCAAGTCAATACCGCTGACAGTTCAACCAGCACGTCTATTACTATTCTTTACTACCATCATTGGTTGGATTGTCAGCGGTTGGTAAATTCATAGCCAGTTATTTCCAATGGGATATCAGACAAAACTTTCCAGTGCAGTCATTAATGGCTGGGATAGGGGCTAATTACTCCCCTCAGCACAAGGACCACGGGCCAATGTGCCGTCATTTTCATGAACCTCAGGATTATATTATACTATACTAACATATATAAATGATATCAAATGAACGGACTAACCAAAATCATTAATTGTAACGGCACTATTGCCGGTATTTCCGTCACCAAAGAAGAAACCAGCGTTACCCCGCTGCGCGGCAGCAGCACTCGAACAACTTGACTTACTGCCTCCAGCACCAGTAATAACGGTGCCAATACGTGCCGTTATGATGATGGTGGTGTCGGTACGCCATGACCTGTTGTGGTACAGCAGATGCTAAAGTTGCTAGCGCAGCTGCTGCTACTATTGCTGTAATTGCTAATGTCATTCTTCTGTGGTTCATTGCTCAAATATATGGAAGAGAAATAGTATTTGTCAAGTGCGACAGAACACTCTTTAGAAATATAGAAGAATAAGTAGATATATTCAATTATACGGATAACACTTAAATGATTTTGTTATGTGCCCCACCATTTGACTTCGTGAATCTCTAGGATTAGCTATTGAAACAGAGCTAGTGGAGCGAAACTAACAGTTACATTTAGAGTAACAAGAAAGGGCTGGCATTTTCTATGGCTAAATGATTACATAAGCAAATTAATTCAACTACCTGGCAAGAAAGCGGTGACTAGCTGAAGTTCTTGTTTACGTAACAAGTCACGAATTCATGCCAGGTCTGGATTAGAGGCCAATCACGATGCATGAAGAATACGAAGTGTAGGCAATGATGATACTGTAAGGTATTAATTCTATTATCAGATGCATGCTCCAATATCTCCTCATTATTTCATTCGTAGCTTTTAAGCTCTGGTTGCAAGTGATCTGAAACCAAGAAGGCTTACTGTAGCTTTTAATGTGTCAATTCCTGGCCCTATAGCTTATAAGATCTTCTGGTCGCATTTTTTAGTTCATCTCTTACTCTTCATCTTGTCACGTCTAACAATTTCTTTGTCTATTTCTTCTTGTTTTATTTTTTCTCCCCTGCGTCCTGGCGTTTTCATTTCCTGTTGATTCACTTTTACTCTTTCTTCAACCAACTCATCTTTTGTACTGTGAGTATCCTGTTGTTTTTTCTTTCGCAATTCGTGCGCGTACCTCTGCCTAAATGATCTCTCTTCTTCTGTATCATTATCAGACATGCAACCTGGACGGAGATTGAAGACGTTTAACTAATATATTAAGATCATGATAGTGGTATGTGAATCAGAGGTTATACCAATTAGCGTAAATTCTTAATTGATGTGCGATAAATGGAGTGGTGCAAGAAGAGAAGGTATTTCCATCAAGACTGCATTGAAATCCCACAATGTAATCGCCAATTCCTTGGAATGTGATATGAATACTTGTAGAAAGAGTCGCGACTCCATTGGCAACGACGGCGCCATTATTATCAAGAGCCGATGTTATTATTGTATCAGGAACGTTAGACGTCGTAGACACCCTTATAACGATATTTCAGGAGTTGTTCATTGGACCCAAAATTTGTCACATAAATATTGTGATTATGTCGATTGTACGCCATTCCGACCGGGCTTGGGCCTGGTATCACAACACCACCAAGGAGAGTTTCCCGGTGCTCCTCCTCCCTGATGCCCTTGATTTGTAATATAAAGGAGGTTATTATCCGGGTCAAAAAGCTCGCAATTCCATTTCCTGGCAACGTCGTGGTGTCTATTATAGAAACGCCACCTGAATCATAATTGGCAACAAAAATTTTCTCATTAACAGAATCATACGCTCCATCAGTCGGGCTTGGCAAACCTTTGATTGTGGTCAGACACTATTGGTCGGCTAATGAGAAGTATGTTACAATCAACGCAGCGACTGGAGAATTAGATTAGACTG
>JAICVW010000235.1 GCA_025935105.1 Nitrososphaeraceae archaeon | reverse complement strand
GTTCAATCATCTCCGGATACCTTCTTTGGAGACCCTACAAAAGCAGCTGGTGGTAATGTAGTAGCACACTCCTCAACTTATAGAATTTACCTAAGAAAATCTGGAGAAAATAGGGTGGCAAAGATGATGGATTCACCATATCATCCATATTCTGATACTAGATTTACCATAAATGAAAAGGGCGCTGATGATATCGAGGAAGAAGGAATGTCGAAGAAGAGTATTGGTAAGAGATCTAGCAAAACAACACCCACGTCAGATGATTAGACAATAATAAACTGGTCAACAATCCATATTGGATGCTTGCCTAACTTTCATTTCCATACTATTCAAACACTACAAATCCAAAAAAAATAAGAATGAACAAGAACTAGGAATCTGACATCTATCGGCGATTAAATTCTGCATATGCGTTGAGCTATAAGAAATGAGCGCCTGTTCACTGAATGTCTGATGCCTCTTAAAGCCTGTATTGCGCGTCCGTCGTAGTACATCCTTATCCCCACTCACGCAAAATCCTATATAGTGTGAAAGGCGTGAGTGCCTCTTACTGATTTCAGGGAAGCCATCTCTGTGTTGTGGAATGTTCCTTTCGTAGGCACAATCTTACGTGAAAATAATATTCTGAGCAGAGACTCAATCACACCAGTCAACGCATCTGCTCTGGTGGTAGATACCTCGCGGCATCATTGGCAATACGTGTGGAACGCTGTCGACGGTATCTGTGGCGTCATTTCCTTCTCCACGTATGCCATAAATAATTAGATACCATGCCTTAATAATAAAATGATGGAGATATCATTACAAAAGGGCGAAGAGCTAAAGAATACTGTTCACTTGACATCAGACGGTCGGCATGCAAACAGCAATTCTAAATCTAAAAATCTCCCCAAATTAAAAACAATACAATTTTTAAGATATCTGAAAAACCTGACTTTGGCGTGTATTTCAAAAAGACATGAAAGCTGCGGTGGCAGCAGGATAGAAGTGACAGTGAGCTGGCTGTCTTTTGTCTATCATCACTAGAGCTGCATCTTTTTAGTTCGCTATTTGTTACCGGTTGAAATTGAAATGATAATATATATTCTCGAAAGACGGACGATACTAACAAACTTCAGAATACATAAAGCTCAGTTTCACGAAGTGAATATCGCATAAAATGAGTTTGAAGATGCATAAAAGCGTGACGAGGATAGCGTGGGGAAAATTACTAGAGGCCTGGTAGAAGAAGAGTTTTCCGATGCCAAACACTCAGTTGAAAATTGCATGAGGGAGTTTATGGTTAATTACTTTTATCATTAACACATCTATTTGCGCGCTTCCTGCCAAAGATGGAGGGTAGTTGGAAATAGTGAGTTGAATCTGCTACGGAAGTGATTTATGAGTAAACATTGTTAAAGATATAAAACTAAACGAACAGATAGAAAGGCAATGGAAAAACTCATACAAATCTTCTTTCCAAACCTCGACGAAAGAATATTAATAGAACTAGATGATTCAAGATCCCCCAAAACGGTCAAAGGATTACTAGACAGTCTGCCAATCGAAGTAAAGATCAATAAATGGGGTAAAGAACTCTACACTGACAAGATCCCAGTTACGGTACAGGAGGAGAACGCAAAATCAGAACTTAATTTATTCGATGTGGCATTCTGGCCAGAAGGCAGCGCATTATGTTTGTTCTATGGTCCAACACCTATTAGCAAGCCTAACAAGATTGAACCCTATTCTCCTGTAAACATAGTTGGTCGCATTGTGTCTGAACAAAGTGATATAATAGATAGGGTTAAGGATGGAAGCAAAGTGATTGTTAAGCAGGCGTAATCGGAGACGGTCCAATATAGCGCTGCCTTTCCTAATTTTGGGTTCTAGTTTACACCCGTGACTTCAAAAATATTCACCAGTACTGCTCTATGAATAATTTGAACCGGAGAGGTATTATGACTGGAGTCCATGACAATGCAATGCCTATTGTCAGCATCAAGAATTAAGTTAACAAAACATCTCTTACCTTTCACTGATGGATCAGAGTTGGGGACGAGAATATTTTGCTCTTTACAGAGTTTATGAAATTATCAAGCATAACAGGTTTTTTTATAATATCCTCTGAGGTTTTTACATCAGACAAAATACTTACTAGCTCTGGTACTGCATCTAGAGCAGATACAAAAAGTATTTTGATATTTCTATTGACTGCTTTCAGTCTATAATAAAGCTGCAAACCATTGAGACCCGGCATTCTTATATCCAAAATAGCCAATTTATAATAAGAGGGATTTACCTTGGTAAAGTGTGTCAGTGCTTCTATAGGATCTAAAAACGTTTCCACATTATAGCCCTCAGAAGCTAGCCCTGTTTTGAATGTATAAAGGATATCTTCTTCATCATCAACCAACAGAATATTGATTGAAGGCTCCAATTGTTCTTGTATACCAAGGTCCTTTTAATTATATATATTCTGTTAATTATAAACTAAAATATAGAATGATTATGCTTGCCTGTGCTACACTGTCCCACCTCTCATACAAAAGTGATGACTAGATGATACCACATATAAAAGTATGTCATTCGTTTGAATTCATTGGAGATGAAATACCAAAATTCAGAGACAGTATGAGGAGTTGGTTGATGGGAAATTATTTCCAAATGGTATACCCATCACTTATGTATGCGCTGTGGGATAATGTGCGAATCTGTTATTTCAGGATATGAAGATATCCTATTTACGAACGAATAGCAACAAGACCATATTGTAAACTATATTTATCAGAATATAAATGACCAAAGGATTTAATTGTCATCTGTTCAATATTTTCTCCAACAGCCTTATATTCTCTAAATACTATAGAAAACAGATATGTTTGAAAACATAGTATACGTTGGTCTTGGATTTGCGGCAGCATTCTTTGCGTTGGAATCAGCTTGGCATTTTACAGCCTGCAAGATACATGATAAAACAATAAGCCTTGTTTCTACAAGCAAATTGGCTTATTGAAATAGAAGAGGCCGTGTCAATATTGCAAGTATTTATTGCAAGTATTGAGAGCAGAGGCAAAATTAGAAGAAGAGTAAAATGGATTTTTATCTAATATATGTTCAACATAACAAAATTCAATGTTTGCATGATTGAAACGCCGGTTAGACTCAGACTCACTATCTTACTTCCATCCATGAGTCTTGTACACATAAAAACTCCTGAGTTATCGAATGGTCGAAATCGGAGATAGCCTCTATTGTGAGTAGCATCGAAATTATTCAAAATCCTACAGGTTCGATAAAACGAGCATACGATTTAATAAAATCAGCAGAAGAGGAGGTATTGAGGATATTTTCCTCAATCCATGCATTCCGTCGTCAAGATTAGGCATAATGCACTTATTCAAAGACACAATAGAGCGCGGTGTAAGAGTTGGTATATTAATTCCTGCTGAACGGAATGATATAATTGAAATAGTAAACGAAGTAAATTTGGTATTGCCTCAGCTAGATATTGGACGCGTAGATAAGAGTTTAGAAAGTACAGTCGGAATTCTAGTAGTTGATAGAAAAGAATCTCTAATTATAGAAACAAAGGATGATTCAAAAGATAATTCCTATGATGCAGCAGGACTGGCTGCATATTCTAATAGCAAATTGATTGCATCAGCGTATGCTTCTATATTTGAAGGTCTTTGGAAACAGACAGAATTACAACAAAAATTAAACAAAATGTACGAAAAACTAAAAACGCATGATAGAATGCAAAAAGAATTTATAGATATAGCAGCTCATGAATTAAGAACTCCTATTCAGCCAATACTTGGCCTAACCGGAGACCTTATTCGTTCTAATAATGGCAAAGATAAAAGATCAACAGCGGCACAAGGTGAATTGTTGGGCGTTATAATGAGGAATGCAATGAAATTGCAGAGGCTTGCAGACGACATTTTAGATGTTACAAAAATAGAAAGTAAATCACTAAATCTAAACAAAGAGTTTTTCAACTTAAATGATGTGATAACAAGTACTTTGACTGTTGAATTTCATTGTAGTTTATCAGTGAATCTAGGATCTATCAGTGCTACTCCTCTACCAACAAACTTTGGATTTGTCTCTGCTATTTTTAGTGAAACCTTTTTACCACGATCAACATTTTCATTATCAACCATTTTTACTATCTCACTCCATAGAACGTATATTCAAATTCAAGATAAAACAATAGAGACATTTGTACTTCCTCCTTCCTTCATTATTCGACCTTTATTGTTTTACCCTTTGGCTTTGAGGATTCTTTTAACTTTATTTTGAGTTCCAGTATCCCGTTTGTGTATGTTGCTTTTACAGAATCTCCTACATCGGCGTTCACAGGTATGTCGGTGTGATATTTCTTGTCTCCTTTTTCTGCATGTATACTAACGGTTTGAGCTGCCAAATTAACTTGAATATTTTCTTTGTCAATCCCAGGCATCTCTGCTGTAATAGTCAATGTATTTTCTTTTTCATTCAATACAGTGTCTACAAGTGGCTGTCTAACCTCTGTTTGCTCCACTAGTCCTCTTGCAGCTGGTCTAACATTACCGAACTCTCGTACCTTTGGTTTACCATCCGGCCCTACAGTCAATTGGTATCCATAATAATATGGATAATCTGATCCTGCTGCTGTTTTTGTTGTTTTTGCGCTTGGCCCTATTTCATGTACAGTTTTGAACATCCGACTCAGCATGTCCTCAGCTACAGCGAATTCTTTGTCTATCTCTTCAAAAATACTATGTCCAAATCTTGGACTTCTTGTACCCCAAATATCTATTCCCAAGCTATTTGGTCACCTTACATTTTGTAATAGTAGCTACATTATATATATTTTTCCTGTGTTCAATGCTTTAATACAACATTATATAATATGTACAAGTATGTTTTCTCGTACAGTCTCTGTACCGCAGGCAATAAAGGAGATATTATCATCTAATAATTTGTATCTCCAGGCTCTTGTGTCAGGCATTGCTAACTATACCGCTCTTGCTCAAAAAATAAAGCCTGAGGTAGAGAGACTAACTGCTTCAGGCGTTAACACAGGCACGATAGTGGTAGCGATTAAAAGAATTGTTGATGGAATGCAGAAAGAAGAGGGACTAGAAAATAGATCGAATTTGAGGGACATATTCCCTATTTTTGAGGGAGTAAGAATGTCATTGACTGGGAGCATGATGGATATAGATTTTAATGAATCAAAGTTTGAACGGTTATCTGACATCTTTGATGAAATATTCGACAAGGAAATCAGCCATAACTATAATGTCTTTCAGACAGACAAGCAAATTCGACTCTTAGCTGAGGATATACAAGAAATCAGGAATATTATTATCTCTGGCTCTAAAAAATTTGATGGTAGTATAAAGGGCGGGTTATCCAAAATCACCATTACCCTGCC
>JAICVW010000320.1 GCA_025935105.1 Nitrososphaeraceae archaeon | reverse complement strand
GGAATCCCATCTTGAGGCTTGATTCGTACAGAGATTGATCATCATACCCTGGATCACCAACTATGTAATCTGCTTTCGTTATAATTTCAGAAAGGCCTGAAAAAGATGAGGTGCTGTAAGATCAGGGTAAACCTGATTATCTGACATGTTGGCTGTAGTTACATTCGCAGTAAGAGGTACAATTAGAGAGTTAGTATTACATATTATATGCAACTTGTATCCAAATATCCAACTCTCGTATGACTAAAGCCCCATCTTGCATCTGTATCTATACCAGATCTTGGAACTATGCCTTTTTCCATTGATGACTTGTGCCATACTTTATCTTTTGATCAGTAAGGTACTGTCCACTGCAAGGATGTATGAATTGACCAGACCTTCAATGACAAACAGGTTTCCCATTAGAGACATTCTTTCCTTGATATCTATAGTGATGGTTCTTAACCGTCTGTCAAATGTTCGTCTGCTTGGCAGGTACGATACAGACAAACCACAGGCTTTCATTATCTTTCTATTGTATGGTAATTCAGCAGAGAGAAAGTGATGCAATGATCTGTTTGAATCTAGTCTAAACCATATACAGACTATAAAGCATCGGATAATTATAGTAGGCGAGTAAACATATGGTCTATCTATCTCTATGAAAGTGTCTGATAGAGCTAAGATAGATGTCAATTATTCCAACAAGATACAAAATACCAATTAGAATGGATGATGAACTAGAATTGGCTATTCTTGAACAAAGTATCTGCTTCAAACAAAATATGATGCACGATTAGACCAGATTTATTTGTTGTCAATTATGACCCAGGCTCAATTAGATGAGATTTTCTCTCCGCGTATAGATCATTCATTTGCTGCTTGTCTGTTAATAGCCTCATTCTTTCTCTCCCTTTGCTGCCGAGGTGATTTTCTTCGTGCCATTCCACAACTAATAAGAAGTGGATCTCGATAGAGAGGGGGCCCATATAAGGAGAAGCATAATGATAAGATCCTCTAATGTGTGTAGATTTAATGCGCGTTGAATTTAACACAGATTATTAATATTGGATATTCACATTTAGAATCGGCTGTTTAGTTATTGGTAGTACTGTCGAACATACACATGATTAGCAATAACAAAGTCGTGATTATTCTAATTGCTACTATACTTTTAGTTACATTTGTAGAAATAAGATGGAGGAATTACTAAACCACCACTCGCTTTCCTGTTCCACAGAATATCCGCACCAGATACTGACGCTGTTCTTCAGAAGTGCTAAACTTACAATATTTGTTAAAATGATAATGGCAAAAAGCCAAATATGATGTTGGGTAGGCTGCGAGCCAAAAAGGACTTTAGCCACTCCATGGAGCGACAGTCTTAGAGCCTAAAGAGGAAGCAGCAAGTGGTTTTCTTGGTGACTGGAAATGCATTGTAGATGTTCTACTCCATCATTAAATTCCATTGTAAATTTGAGTCTATCATAGGTACCAAAACCAATTTGTGAGATAAGCAGATTTCGCTGTAAAGCACTACATAGTATGACAATCCCTTTATGTTTAGCTGGGATAAAACCGATAAAGCTATTATATCCATTAAATATATCATTATCCCATATGAGATTTCTACTTGTACCACCGTTAGTACTGTTATCGATAGTGGTAGTGAACCACCCTAGTCAGATGTAGATTTTGCCATGGCCACTAAAGCCACTCTTATACCACATGGTAGAATACAATTTTAAATCTCATCTGCATATTATTAGTAGTATTATATCCTCAACGTTGTCAGATGGAGCACCTTCCTTAATACCAATTATGGGTTCATTACATTCAGGACACATTTGATAGTAAACATATACGTAATGACCTTTACCATTTTGACCAATAGCACTAAATTGCAAATCTGGGAAGAAGGAGATGTCACAGGTTGGGCATTTCATTGACTGATAATTTAAATACTCATGTCCTTAAGAGTATTCCGCTAATTCTATTTTAAATAAGAGATTTTTCCGTATTTCTATTGCAGTATTAACAATTTCCCTTCAATAGCCCAAACAACAATTTGATTGAAGAATTTGAGAAAGTACTGATGGTAATTGACTGAGCAAAAAAGCCCATATAAAGCCATGACATGGTTAACTGGTGAGGAAGTATATTAGGTAGATGTGGCTACACGTAGCCTCTTTACAACAATCTTGATAACTGAGGTTCAAACTACATTGTACAAGGATGCGTCACTCTATTAGGCCTCCTGTTGCCAGCATTCACAATTATAGATCCTGAATAGTGCATTATTTCGTAGTCGTAGTAGAATCCACACCAGATTCTTTAATGCCATTTGTTCTATCTATTAAAGCTAGTGAAAGAAGGCATGATAGGATATCAACATCAATTATCATATCAATATAAAAATGGCTGTGGTTACTAGACTATTTGCGATCCAAGGTTGAACTATGAATATAATAGTGTTGACGTCGTCTTGTCTAAGCCTACCAGCTGTAGTCACAAGAAGGGATAAAGGATAACAGCTATTATGAACCAATCCTTAATCTAATCGTATGACAGCAGAAATGAAAACACGACACTGATATACAAACAACAAGAAAAACAGATATAGCACATTTCAAGGTCACCGACCCATTGTTATCTTAACCTTTTTACTGTGTGATTTTGAATGGTCAAATTCGAAGATATTGAACTTCTTAAGCTATAGACTTATCGTTAAGTGAAAAGAATACTTTAAGTAGTTCACATTGAGTCTGGCATTATTGTCAAGTCACAGGCTTGTTAGAAATAACTATCTAGTCCTTATTGCTGTCATTTCTACATTTGTTATCTCAAGCCCATCAATCAGTAACTATGGCTATTTTGGCTTTACCAAAGTAGCATATGGTCAATCAAATCCAGGCCAAATGAATTCCAATACTACAAATTCAGTAAATATACAGGATATCCCTGTAAAAAAAGTTCATGTAGGAGATATTGATGTTGCGTACAAGATGTTTGGTAAAGGCGACCCTATTTTACTTATTCCAGGTGGTTCTGATGGTATGGATGCCTGGGACTCAACCCTTCTAAAGACTCTTTCTTCAAATCATACAGTAATTGTGTTTGATCCTCGTGGAATTGGAAATACAACAATTGGTTCCAAATCATACACACCATCAACACTAGCAAATGATACAACTGGTCTGATGGATGTTTTGAAAATATCAAAAGCAGATGTTATGGGATATCTCTTGGCTCATATATAGCCCAACAGGTTACAATGATGCATCCAGATAAGGTTAACAGTCTTGTACTTATTGGTTCATCATGTGGCGGAAAAGATCATACACCTAAACCACCTGAGTTTATAAAATTGCAATCCGATATTGTAAACGAAGGTCTAAATCATATTTCTATTTCTCACGCGCAGATGCAAGCGCTTAATGTTGCTTCATTAGGACAGGGATGGGTAAGACTGCATCCTGAATCAAGTCAAATTCCAGAAAATATAACATCTTTGCAACAACTGAAGCCTGGGCTTCCCCCTGAGGTAGCGAATGCTCAGAATAATGTAGGAAAGTATTGGGAGGACAATCCAATCTGGAATGGTACTTGTGGTGTGCTTGCGAAGTTAGACAAGCCCACGTTGGTCATAACTGGAACTGATGATAATTTCTACCAGCCTCATGTTAATTCTTTAAAGATTGCAGAAAAGATTCCAGGAGCTTGGCTTGTACAGATCAAAAATGCTGGTCATGCAATAGTGGATCAATATCCGGCTGAAGTCGGTAAGATAATGAACACATTTCTATCGACTACAGGCCAAAATAGCACAGCTATGACACCTATATCTGGTACCGAAATTGATTGATAAACAGCCTCACAGGTCAAGATAAAATCCTAAGATCAGGCTATACTGTACTGCAAACAAAAAAAGGATTATCAAAGGCTTGGACTGGATACAAAATAGCAAAGAGAAAAGGGAACATGAAAGGCTGAAATATTATGCATCTGGAATTCAAAGATTACAAAGGGAACTAATAGATGCAGGAATCGCAAGTCCACACTCTCAAAATTTCCGGTATATATTGATGAATGAAAAATAATACCTTGGTATAGGTGATGTTGGTGAAGGCAGTGAAAGCCGTGAAGACTATGGAGAGAATTTGTATAGTCAAAAGGCAGTAAGAATCACTATGCATTCATTTGACTAAGCATAAATTGAATTAAAGTTAGTTCTAATATCATTAATCAGCAGGCTATATCTGGTTTTATGACCAACTTAAGATTCGATAATGCTTTCACAGGCCTTTACAGCCTTCACTCATAACAACTATCTCTTGAATCCAAACACTTCAAAGTCTAGGATTTCTAATTCTTGTATTAGGGTTATTGTAAAATTGTTCATCATCTAGTAGCAAAATAGAATTAGCAGTGTTAGTGGAGGT
>JAICVW010000134.1 GCA_025935105.1 Nitrososphaeraceae archaeon | reverse complement strand
GGATAAAGACGTATACACCGAATTACAGAAATTTAACGTAGATCTAGAAGTCGTGAGAGCCTTCGCTCCAACTCACGAACAAATAACTGATTTATTGGAAAGGTTGAGAATCATTCAAAAAGTGAACTTTGGGCCTATAGGGTGTAACACAACTAAATAAATGTCCTTTATCAATTCCTGAAAACTTTTTACTTATTCCGGAATATTGGATAATTTTCAGTCTTCCTCTTGCCTATTTTTTAATTCAGTTTCTGCCCATATCTTTAATGTATTTTCTTCATTCCATCAATCAGTTTCTATTTTATCTTTACACTGTTTTTTTACATATAGTAGACCTGTAGGTGCTATTTTATTTGGAGTCGTTTTTTGGGTGATAGGAGGAGACTGCGTCATAGTAGTAGAGATGTCATGTATTATCTGGTTGTATCGGGAATCGGTCTCGTTTTGTTGTTTGTATGCAATGAAGCATTTATTTTTGTTAATGAACCTTATCCTCCACTTGGACTTGTTAGTGTGTAATATCAAGGATTGGCATCGTATTTGGTTTTGATTGGAATTTACTCTTTAGCGATTTCTATGTCTGAAGACTCTAGACTACGCAGTTCAATTCGAGATCTTGCAATGAGAGAAGCAAAACTATTAGATAGTATTAGGATTGCTAAGATGGGGCAGCAAATCCAAAGAAGGGTTATCGTATTCACTAAACAGAATGATAAATTGGTAGAAGAGACAGGGATTCAATCTATTGTTACTGAGGAAGAAATGAAACAATACGTTGATCAGGTTATAGAAGAGGTAATGAGGAAGAAAGCCATTACTAATAGGACTAATAGGACTAATAGTGGCGATACGTAGATCACTAGATGAGGGATATCTAATGGCTTTGATGGCGATGTACTGTCTTGTTGTGAAATAGCACTAAGAAAATCAACAGATGGCAGGTAAGGGAGAGACAAAGATGAGGCTATTTAGACAGATAAGCGGGCAAACGAATGAACTATAAAGGGATTATAGAAAGTCTGTCTAATCGGTCAATTTAAAAATAGACATAGTGAGGTAGATTGGAGCACAATGATAGAGGCCTAACTATATTTTATAGCCATTTTGTTGAGATTCAATTTATAGTTCTATTACTAATCGCAAACTGCTGCAACTTATCTCGAATTGTATACTTTTGAAATATATCCCACTCTTTCTAATTACCCGTTGTAAGCACACACCTAAACCTTGCTTTGCCACTCATCATATGATCATAGGCCTCTGCTGCGCGCTCTAATGGAAAGACTTCATTCATAGGCCTGACACCAGAATGGACACTAAACGATAGGGTGTCCTGTGAATCCATTGATGTTCCAGAAGGCCAGCCCACCAAAGACCGACGTCCCATTAAGAATAGGTTCGGAGGCACCTCGATAGGCTCATCAGAAGCGCCAATTGCGACCAGTTTTCCATTTATAGCAAGTCCTCCAAGGATTTCAGTCATTGCCTTTCCACTTGGAACAGTACCAAGTATGAGTTTAGCTCCTCCAAGTTTGTTTGCTCTTCAACTGCATTTTGTGACCGGTTATCAATGTATTGCTTTGCGCCTAGCTTCTTTGCTAATTCTTCTTCCTTGTCTTTTGATCGTCCTATAGCTATAGTATTGAAACCCATCTTGGCAGCAAACTGAATTCCAAGATGACCAAGTCCACCTATCCCTAGAATAGCAACTACATCCTCTGCACGTGCTCCATTATTCCGAAGAGCATTATATGTAGTAATACCAGCACACATAAGAGGTGCAGCTTCCACAGCTATTTTAACGATATAACTCTCGAGAAAGAGATCAGAAGAAGAAGGGTAGAAAATGATAGGTGACAAGGTCATTTTTGATCTGCTTCCAAGCCAAGTGTTAAATTCTGTTCTCACTACTTGTTATTTTATTAATTTGCATATTTTTCTGGATAGATAATGCTGGTCTTATTATCAGTAAGATGTGCAAATGAAGTTACTTTGTGTAGTTCTGGTTGTTTTTTGCTGTCTATAATAATATCAAATACAGAATACATACTACCAAGGTAAGATAATCTGTTATCATTCTCCTATGGCAACGCCATGGTACTGCTTCTGCACACATAATAGCTAAATTATCATAATTTGTCATAAGTGAAACTATCTCATGGATTCCTTCTTTAAATGATGCACTGGCCATGTAATTAGCATAGGCTCTAAAGCTATTGTTTTTCCACCCACTATTGTTGTTATCATCATATCCAGATCCTTTGGTATCTGACTGATTTCTCCTTCCACCAAGCTTCCCAATATGTACATATGATACATTTTCTTTGTCAAGCGCTTTAATCATTTCCTCCTTGTTAAATTGTGGACATATCCTAGACCCTGGATAACGACGTACATCTACTACTACATCTATAAGATTGTCTTTCAAAGTAGAAACAAAGTCATACCATCTGTGGTTTGAATATCCAATAGTAAAGATCTTGGCCATGATTTATTATGATTCATTAAAAAGAAATACTATCCGTCTAAAATATTTTTCATGTAATGAGAATATCCTCGTCGTAAGACTATGAATTAACTAACTGCAGAATATGCCACACTCCAAATTTATATACAGAAAAATTCCTTGCTGCTTTGAACTTCCGGAAGCATATCTAAAATGAAATTATTGTATTGTAGCCCAGTTACTGAAGTACTGAGACTTTGGACAACTGTTTAGTTATTGTAATAGAAAGTTCTTATGTCTAAATTTTAGTTAAGGTGTAAAATGCATATCTGATAGCTAATGGTATTATAATCAGAATTAATGATGTAATGATATTTAGCATTTCAGTTATTGCAATTATTGTAAAGATAAATACTAGGATGAAAATAAAGGTAGTAAATAATAATCCAAATACTCGCCTGAAATTAATTTGTCCCATTAACTTTACAGTGTCAACCCATTACATATAGAAGTAACATCCGCTACCTCCAAACCTCCGATAATACCTGGAATGCGTCTGTTGAGGGGAAGTATCCCTAGTCTGTAATAAAAAATATCCTATATCCCATCATGATTAAAACTGAGGTCGTAGATGAGCAATTTGATACTCAACGATTATTAGAAATTTCATTTTACCGTTTACACCCAGCCAGAACTATCTTGAATACATAAAAACAGATGTGAATTTAGACTCTGTCTCGGTTAATCATCACAAACGAAGATGGTTATGTTTGACACTGTCGCCGTATTGTGTAGTCCATCGTTTGAATGTGCACAGGGTGTGCCACCATTAACACCTTTTGTATCGCCGCCATTTGCGTTGGCTATAAATGGTAACTGCATGATTGGAATAATGACAACCGCTGACACTGCCAGGGTTGTCAGTATGGCCACTAGAACAGTGACCTGTGAATTCTTAATCATTATGATATATGATGTTTGCATATTACATAAACCGTAATACATAGAAAATATGAGAAATCATAATCATCTATAAAAAAATGGATGACAAGAAATAGCTGGGCGACAAGTTTCCTTATTGAGGTGGATAATGGTTATTAGCAAACTGATTTGTTAGTTAATAACTATGTTGGTATCTTTTGTGTTTCTTTAGTTTCTTGATACTAGCGAAGTGAACTTTACAAATAGGACACATTCTCTTTCTTTCAACTCTGTCAGCAATCTTCACAGGATTCCAATCAAAATCATGATGTGTTGGTTGTATCGTCAAGGTGAATAGCCATAGGGCATTAAGCTCTTTATTTTTTAGGAGAGAATTATGCAAATGAATTTCCTCTAATTGCAAAACTTTGTATCTGTCCCGCGACAAGTTTTTATACAGATTTACAATTTATCCGACACCCATAGCGGTGATTAACGCTCACGATCAACAATACAAAACAGGAAACTTCACAAATGGAGTTTCGAATCAAAGGTACCAAGATTGAATGCTTCATTGCAAATCGCCTGTACTTTCTATTTTTTTTACCTTTACACTTCAGTATGCTAAGAGAATGTCTTTTATAACCTCATAGATTGTCCTATCTGATACTCAAATATACTGCTAATTTTTGTAGCCTAAATCTTATTCCGTTACAGCCAAATCTCTTCTTCAATCGTAAATTTATGATTGTTTCTTTCTTTTGTTGCTCTGTCTGCCTTGTACCTTATTGTGTGGTATTCTGGATAGATTAGAGACCTATTCATACCATGTTGTTATACCTATTTTTCCATTTGTAGTATGTCTTCCTGAAAACACTATTTTTTACAAATATCAATTACAGTATTGCCAGTCCATTCAAGTTCATGGATTAGATTGAACTTCCTTTCTACTTCTATATGAGATACACTTCCTAGCAGTGTAACCCAGGTCTGTAAGTGAATTTGTTACCTAGGAGTTTAATTACAACAGTTAACAAAACAAGACAAAATAAAACTTTTTGGCGGATTGTGTGTCTATTCTTAAACTACATGTTTAGACGACCAAAAGGTTCCACCAAATTTCCTCCATCTTTTATAATCCGAGATAATGCGTTTATGATCGAATCCCAGGCTTTTATCTCCAATTGTCTCAATACTTATCCATTCTAATGTAAGTGCATCGTCATTTGCAACTGCTTTAATTTTATCGCCTTTATGATTGCTCCTTCCAATGAATACAGTCGACATATTATGCCCTCTGGGGTCCCTTCCTGGATCCGAGTAAACACCCAAAATATCGATTAGCTCTATGACTAATGAAGTTTCTTCCAAAACTTCACGCTTTGCTGCATCTTCTACTTTTTCTCCCTCATTTACAAAACCTCCCGGAAGTGCCAGATGATTTTTGTATGGTTCATTCTTTCTTTTGACTAATAAGATTTGAGCATCTTCCTCAATAATGACATCCGCAGTAGGTGTTGGGTTCTTGTATTGCTCTTTCATAGGTCTAAATAAATAATTACCAGATTAAGTTAAATGAGTTTCAATTCTGCTATATTTCATCTTGGCCTCCAATTCAAGTTGATAAGATTGTCCCTCATTAAATAGGACCAGGGAGGAATTGTGAGATGACACGGCTCGACTCCTCATATCAAAGGTGAGCTGGCAGCAAAGGTGTTACAAAAAAGTATTAACTTCAAAATGGAAATTACAAAGCATTCGTAAACTTTCTTCTCTATATAAACCAGTAAGGATTCCCTAATAGACAATACGTACATGGTTCTTCATAATAGATACTATTGTAAAAGCCTGTTCACCACTAAGGCTCTGACTAACGAACTTACTATATCAAATTTGGTTCTAAATGGAACTATGGTTCTAGATGTAGTCGGTAGGCATATTAGGTCAGTTAGTATATCTAACTTCCTCTTCTATTTCATTTTACCAATTTTCTAAGAATATAACTAAAAACCACTCTCTTTGTTGGCCATAACACATTCCGCTTAAGTATTAGACAAAGAGGGAACATAAAGCATAAATATTTCCCAAAATCGAGCCATACCTGGCATTTCTAAACATATCCCAATGAGAAAGGCTGGCCGCACAATGAATCAAGGTAAAGTAGAAGAATTAGAAGAAATAAACCAATCTTGTAGGGATCATGACAAGCAAAAGGATATTGTTATGAGACAAATTTGACCTACAAATTCAACTCGATATTTGATTATTAGCAGATTAAAGCGGCTGGTCTGAGAGAATAGTATATTTCTGCGCTAAATTTTATACATGATATGAGCTACCTATCGCTTTTGCATGAGACGTGAGACAATGTAGCACAACATCTGACTTTTCTTCGTAATATGGATCCTATTCTATATTATGAACGAATAGTAATCATACTATAGTGCAAGCAATATTAATCAGAATATGAATAATTAATCAGATATATTGTCATTTGTTCAGTATCCTTATATTCTTCAAGTGCTATATAGAAGTACATATGTTCGAAAACATACTGTATGTGGGTCTTGGATTTGCTGCAGTATTCCTTGCATTGGAATCGGCATGGCACTTTACAGCTTGCAAGATACATGACAGATCAATAAAGCCTTGCTTCTATAAACAAATTGGCTTGTTAAAATAGTGAGGATTATGAATTAGTTGGTTCTTACATTCACCACTTCATAGTTTGCTTTTTATTGTATCATGCTCGCAAGACGTCAATTCGGGCCTGACCATGTGTGTATTGGCTGCGAGATCACACATGGTCTGTAGACTCTCTACGCGACTTCAATAACCGGCCCATAATCTATATGGTTAATTATTAACTCTTATGTCGTAAATATAATAATAATCAACCTAACACTCGGATGTCAATTCTGGGTCTCAGAGCTCTAACAGTCATTTTTTAGTATACTCACTTTAAGGAGAGTAATATAACTTGGTCGATATTGTTGTAATCTATTTATCTGGAATCACCTTTTTAATTATGTGCTATTTTGTAAATGAATCAAAAACAAAGACGAAGAGTAATCACTTTTACTGTAATAGGTATTGCAGCAGTGGTAGTTATAGCTGTATTTTCTACACTACAACATCAAGACATTGCTTCACAGAATTTTTCAGATTCCTATCAAACCATTGTAGCACAGGCACGATTGCTGACCCAAAATTATCAAAAGGAGGTAGGAAAATGGCAATTAAAGCAATATGATAACGCCACTATGATCAAGATCGCAAATGATTATCTACCAAAATTCCAACATTTAATTGATGCTACAAAATCTTTACAGTCACCAAAATTCGAGAAAGCAAGAGACTTTTATATTAAAAGCCTTAACTCTGAAATGTTAAGTTACATGTACTTTCGGAATTACCTTAGCAATGAAAACCGATCAGCATACAAACAATCAATTCAACTTCTAAGTGAATCTCTTAATAATGAAACTGCATCGTTTGATGCATTTAGAAATGTAACGAACTCATCTGGAAAGTAATTTGACATACTACTTGAGACTTTCTCACCAGTTTACCTATAGCTTTGATTGTGTTTTAT
>JAICVW010000500.1 GCA_025935105.1 Nitrososphaeraceae archaeon | reverse complement strand
CATACTTTGAATGAATATATGGCATAATAACTGCTTATAAAGAAGAGTACTTTTAGGTAGACAGGTTCGTACAAGGTTACCTTTGTTTTGAGATTTTCAGGATAGTATACGATAGACTATTTATCAGTGAGTGCGCATTTGTATAATAAATACATGGCTTTCAAGATTCCACAATCGTTAGAATTAGAACATGAAGAACTTCATCAACGACTTGTTGATGCAATTAAAGAAGGTGGTAAAGTAGGCGAGGCATCAAAAGCCGTTGCAGACGTTTTGCATCCACATTTTGAAAAAGAAGAAGAATATGCACTGCCACCACTTGGATTGCTATCTTCTTTAGTAGAACGAGATATAGTCACACAAGAAATGAGGAATGTTCTTACCATGACAGATAAGCTTAAAGCAGATCTCCCTCATATGATAGAAGAGCATAAAAGAATAGTAGCTGCTTTGGATAATCTGATTGATGTGGCAAAGAAAGAAAATAAGACAGAAGTTATTCAATTCGCTGAGAAACTTAAACTACATGCCAAGACCGAAGAACAGTTTTTATATCCTGCGACTATATTGATCGGTGAATATTTGAAGTCTATTTTTTAATAGATATCATTTTGTGTTAAAATTCTATTTGTTAGCATATCTGTGTATTTTAGATTTTTGTTACAGTGCTGGTTTTACAACTGGAGAGCATTAACGTACAAACATTTCTAAATAGAATATAGATATCTAATAATAAACATGTACCTGATTTTAGATAACCTTGCAACACATGGAATTGGAGAACCAAGGATTATGAAACATTATGTCAATTGCAAGATAGGGCTTATCAATGATTTTAGAATTATAGACGTAAGAACTTTGCTGAATGGTCAAGATAATAGTAATCCTGTATCCGAATATCTATTAAATATTGTTCGAGTTACTAGTTATTTGGAAATAGGTGAAAAAGTGGTTATATGTTCTTATGCTGGCGTATCCAGAAGTAACGCTATAGCGATAGGCGTGTTAGCTCGTTATTTCAAAATGGATTTTCAGAAAGCAATGGAACTTGTTAGATCTAAGGTACCTATCTGCAATATTTTACACCCTCATATTACAGCATTGAAGAAATTGTTAGATGTCAGTTAGGTTGGTTGACTAGTTGGTTGGGTGATTGAGCTAAGTTTCTGATTTATCTATCAAATAATTCAGCTATCTTCTTTTCTTTTCTTTTCGACTTTCCTAAAAGGTATGATTTCAGTAGCTGTATTCCTAGCGCTGGATCAACACCTTTTGGACATACAACACTACATGATGCAGGAAAATGACATCTCCATACTCCATGTCGATTATCCACAATATCTAATCTTTCTTTGAGAGCATTATCTCTAGTGTCAGCAACATATCTATACATTTGTGCAAGGGCTTGAGGGCCTGGATATTTCAGATCTTCTCCAGCTGTTGGACATGCTGAGTAACATAAACCACATTTTATACAATATGAAAATTGTGAATATCTTTCAACATCTTCTGGAGTTTGCTTAAATTCTCTAAGTAGTTTAGTATTGGCATCATCTATATCTTTGCTAGGTATTATTTCAGCTCCTCGTTGTTTTATGTCAGCGTATTCATTGTGTATGTATGGCTTCATATTTCTATGATGTTCAAAAAAATAAAAAAAATCGGTTACAAGATCCCTGATATGTGGGAAGTTTGATAGAGGTGTACAGGTAATCTTATCCCCTTCCAATTCTGAAACCCTTGTAAAGCAAGCAAGCCTTGGTGTTCCATTGATCTTCATTCCACAAGAGCCACAAGATGCCATTCTGCAAGAATATCTTATAGATATGCTTGGATCAAGATGCTCTTTTACATACAAAAGAGTATCAAGTACTGTAGTCCAACGTTTCACTGGTACCTCGAATGTATCATAGTGATGACTATGAGTATCACCTTTTACTGTATTTCTACGAAATACCCCTATCATAATTTTGTCACGCGAGCTCTCCTTACTTACCTCGATTAACTTAGTGTGTGTACGTTTTACCCCAGTTAACATGCTTATTTTCTTAATTAGCTTTGCCGTGCCTATTCATATCATCAACTTTTGTAGTATTATTTATGTTTATTTCATGAGACGGATCTCCAATTTGATTGCAAAAGATTGCAACTAAATCTCAATATTATTAAATCTATTTATTTATTCCTGTTCAAGTACAAAGCATGCCAATAGATTTAGAATTTCCACGAAACCATCAAGTAATCGGAAGGCATAATCATGCAGATGTTCAACATTATCACTATGTGTGGGGGCCAGGAAAAACAGCTGAGGCTGCTGAAAATGAAGAAGTAAAAGCAGCTTATCAGACAAGGGGAGAAGAAATTGTCCCACTAGGTGTACACGGAACTATGGTAGCTCTTGACTTCGACTCCTGTATAGCAGATGGTTCATGTATAGAAGTCTGTCCAGTGCAAGTATTTCAATGGTATAGAACTGAAAATGATGTACCTGCAATTGATATGGCCAATGCGACAAGTGCCGGAACTGGTAGCATCGTTAAAGAAGAAAGAAAAGACTACACAGACAAGTCTGATCCAATTAGAGAACATGATTGTATCTGGTGTATGGCATGCGTCTCTGTTTGTCCAACTCAGGCAATAAAAGTAGATCAATCTAATCTAGAATTTCATGAAAAGGCGTCTGGGACATTCAGTGAGGCTCTATCCAAGAGTACTTCGCCGCCACCTCATGCGCATTAGGGTGCTCTACAATGCATTACACTGTAATCCTTGCCAATAATAAGAGCCGTTGTATAGTTAAACACAATGAAGGTTAGTAATAATGGGATTAAACAATAAAGGTAACGACACTGTTTCGCAAGAAGACGGGTTTTCAAGTAAGAAACAGGTAATAAACTCTTTGTATCAATACTCAGACTTGTCTGTTAAGAACATAGCTCAACAGGTTGATATGTCTCATAATGAAGTGCAAAGTATAATTGATAAAATAGTAAAGGAAGAAGCCTTGGCAAAAGGAGAAGCCTTGAAATCATTCGTAGAACAAAGCTTTACAAAATTAGACAAAATAATGTCTAAGGATGTGATATCTATCGACGTCTCAAAAACTGTTGGTGACACAGTAGCTTTAATGACTGAAAGAAAAGTAGGAAGTGTTGTCATAACCAAGCAGAATAAACCTTTCGGAATAATAACAGAAAGAGATAT
>JAICVW010000302.1 GCA_025935105.1 Nitrososphaeraceae archaeon | reverse complement strand
CGCTATTCTGAATTGAACCCTCTAAAAAATTACAATTTGGCTTATCTACCACAGGGACTCCATGCCTCTTCGAACGATTTATCTTACATAACCCATCACTACTTTACTACTGTCCCAATAGCGTTCTAAGATCTCTTGACTTAAACTAAGACGGGTTCATCATGAGCAGCAAACTTTAATTGCCATCTTTTGTCTCAGGTCGCATGAGCCGTCTTACCAGCCCCTCTTATTGGAGCCAGATGGCCAGATCTATGACGTAACTTGGGCGATCCACTTGATTTGATGAGCCGTTTTCCAAAATCCTTTTCAACTTGAATCATGATATTACAATCAGTGTTAGATCAGTTCAGTCAAGGTTCAATTAAGGATATTATAAGTGAGTTAGACAAAGAGGCTGCCAGGATAACTATTTCTAAGGAACTTAGGGGAAGGTACAAGAAAAAGTCTACTGTAATAACGGGAATCAAAAACATGAGAGAGGATGAAATCGAAACCATGACCAGTGACATCAAGACCAAAATAGGAACTGGAGGTACTTATAAGGAAGGAAAAATCATACTCCAAGGAGATCACCGCGAGTCTGTCAAACAACTCTTAATTAATAAAGGCTTTAACGAAAACTCTATAGAAGTTCTATAGAGTTGGTACGGTTGAGCCGTGTAATATTTTTTTGAGCCCAGTTGACGCGGACCTGCTCTGTCATTGCTTATCCCCGTTGATACGGCATTGGCCATGTTTCAACGGGACTCGAGCGTATTAAAACCAATAGCACAAGGAAAAAATTCGGTCTCGTATACTTTCTAGACTTGTGTAAACCAACTAATGGGCTTTGCAGATCGGCACATTAAGCGGTCAAAAGCGTCTTTTGGAAGAGATGTCCTGAATATATGGCTTTGAATTGCTTTGGTAAAGCATGATTCTCTATACAAACCGGTTTTCTGTCTGCCTCCCATGGACTGCTATGCTAGTGAAGATCATGGAGGAGAGCTAATATCATAACATAATACCGCACAAACTCAGACAATACCCCAGCTTGTATGATACATACTCATTTCTACGAATTTCGGCTCGAATACGGAACTTCCTCGTAACACATCCTTAAAACATTCAAAAGGAAAAAATCACGAAATTGACTGAAACTATGCATTATATTCAATTCGGGCTAGCAAAATATGAGAGGCCAAGTTTTTTCCATTCAGGGATAAGTTAGCCGAAAGTCCTTATCTGTTGAACTCGTCTGAAGATCGGAAATCTCTCTAAATGATATAGTCCCTGTTACATTATACTTTGCCGTTCCACTGACGATTTTATTCCAAGTGTTGGCAGTCGAGTTACTTTTTTGAAACAATTGGTTATCTTTCAGAATCACAGAACCATCTCCTACAATAGGATATATCCCCGCTGAAGAAGCCAAAAACCCCTCAAGTCGACTCCCAATAGTTCCTGATGTTAGATGATGACCATCGACCATTATATTGTACTCAATTGCTTCTAGAATTGCAGTACCTCTGTTAGGATTTGTTGCATTAAACGAGATCTGAATACCTAATGACTTATTACTAATCTGTCTAGGTGCTATGTTTTTTATCGCGAGCGTGAGAGGCACAGCAGTCGTGTTAGGAGAGGAAGGGATTAGATTTGTATGAATCCCTATGCTTGTGACGATGAAAATTATAACTGCCAGTGCCGCTATACCTCCACCAGCAGCATAAACTATCTTCAAGCGCACGTCGTAATGAAATCGAAAACCTCAATATATTTGTAATAAACAATCGTTTACTTTCACTTTGAGCATTAGTAGTCAGCGTAATCAAAGTTAACTGAGTACAACTTGACATTGGAGAGTGATCATCCATACGGCCCAACCAGCTTTCTCCCGATGGCTATACAGTAGTCATGAAAAAAATCGACTATCCATAATGAACCTTAAGACCTAGGTCGAAAGTACAATACCAGATCTCAGAGAGTTATCTCAAGTATGGCTAATCTTTCAAAAAATAGTTTTTGTACTCTTAAAACACGGCTCCTAAAACCAAGCCGATTTATTCGATAGAGTAGACCATGGTAATCAGAAAGACTTGATGCAACGACGATGATCTGACCATTTTCTGCGAGAAGCATTTTGGCTGAGGTCAGGAAACGAAGTGTCGTCTCAATCCCTGAGTGACCTCCATCTATCGTGCAGTCCAGCTTTTCTCCATTCTCAAAGGGTAAGTATGGCGGATTACTAGCGATGAGATCGAACCGAGCGCAAAGAGAATCCGTTGCGTCACAGCAAATAAGGTCAACATTACTTGGAAGCGTTTTCCTACAAAATTTGAGAGACGTTTGATCAATATCTGTACCTATGACATAGCGAAAATTCCGGCAAAGAACTTTTAGGACCTCACCCGAGCCTACTCCAATCTCCAAAGCCATGGTGCCATGATAACCTTGGATAGTCTCCGCAAGGAGATAAGAGTCCTCAGATGGCTGATACAACCTAAATGCGGGTAAGAGTTCTGACTTGAATTCCCAAATTAATGCTGATCATGCTATATTCTTTCAGTTTTCGCAATCGCCCATTATAACTATTTAGTATTTGATAGAACGTATTAAGTTAAGACATTAGGTCAATAGCTGATGATTTTTATGTATAGTGCATTTTGTGGCATATATGAACTTTAGAATGTTAACTCATATGATTGGAGGCGATATACCATAAATTCACAAGTCCATTTGACAGATAGAAAATGATAAAACACTGCCACCAACCGCCTCAGCTAGTGTTTTTAGGCTGTGAACAATATTGTTGCCAGACAGGATGATGACTTGGAGATGTAATGAAGTATGATGAATCAAAAGGTCATTGTTTGGTATAAACCGACACTTATGCAAGTGTTTATAGCGTCGTTACCCAGAGATAAGTGCTGTTGCCGGTGGCGCATCTTAAAGCGGTCCACCACTATAAGTCAATTTGTTCCAGGATTAACTAATTCCTCTGAAATTTCGATGGGAGCTAAAGACCAATGGCTTTAGCATTTTAAACAAGCACCATTAAAGCGAATTTGAATGACGTTTTTGTACGACAAAAAGAGTCTCAGTTTGATCCGGAAGCAGTCTGTCTTTAAATTAATTTGTGTAAATACAGTCTACATCATTAAAGCAAGATCACAAGAAACTGGGAAAAAAAATCGAGGGCATATACTAATTCATTGAATGATCTCAACCTTTAGCTATTATGTTGACCAATTAACTCCATAGTGTCCTTCCTGTGCAAGCGCTTTTCGCAATGTATTACTTGTGTCATCTAATCATCGTAGATAGAGATTCCGCCTTATCTAGTCTAACCATTACTATCATTTAGTCTCGACTAACTCGTATAGAGTTAGTCTACTTTTTTTATCGAATTTGGGCTCCGGCCCAAACCATTTGCTTTAACTGTGGCATCATGGTGTAAAACTATGGACTTCAGAGGGCAAGCGCGCGGCGAAATAGCCCGATACTTTCTCATAAAAACCGATGGAGCAAACTACGAATTATTCAAGGTTTGCAATACGTTGTCAGAAGTAATTCTTTTTTCTCAGGTTTTTGACCTTGAATATCCCCCTGGATCCGGCTTCGACCTGATAATCACAAAAAGCGAACCTCTAGTAGTTAGGGTCGGCTTTAATCGTGAGCTAAGGAAGATCAGACAACGACAATGGCTTCAAATAGCTAGAGAAAGATAAATGCGACGAAATAATACAATAGTTGAAATTACTCGCCGCTGCCAGTTTTAAGTTATTACTTGAATCTAGCTCAGCCACAGGGCTGTCATATCACCAGGATTGTTGCGATACAAAGTATTGTTGAGTTGTTACGAGGAACAAGAATGTATGTATGTAGCGTTCATTAGATTGATTTATTGTGGATAGTACTATCGTTGGTCCTTCTCCAATGTGCTTCAAATTTTATAGATGAGAATATAAAGTGCTCAAAGCTAGGAAGAAGGTTTTTTAACAAATAAGCCTAAACCATTTGGATTGGTCGCCGCTCCTCTTGCTTTTTATCATATATTGGCTCCTGTTGACGGGTCAGAGTCCTCAATGGATGCAGCTAAATATGCAATGAATCTAGCGAAGAAATACAAAGCCCAACTTACAACAATCACGATTTCTCACAATAAATTATCATCTTATGGATTGGCGTCACCGCCAGACTCTCTCAAACAAATGAAAGAACGAGATGAACTTGAATCAAACGAATGGTTTAAGAAATTCACTCATGACTCAAGCAACCTCGGCATTAACTTGAAGACTGAGCTGGTAGATAGCCAAATGTCAGTTGATGGAACAATCGTAGAATATGCCGACAGCCACGGGATCGACCTGATCGTTTTGGGCACGAGAGGGAGGTCAGGTCTGAAGAGACTACTTCTTGGAAGCGTTGCGATGGGGGTGGTACAGTACGCAACATGCTCCGTAATTATCGTAAAGTGAGGCTTGTTCGCTTTCGACGTAACGATTATCGCAGCAGAGCCAAATAGAAAACATAAGATATCCTCTGATTACTTTTCGGATCTCACTTATAGCTTTATGGAGCCGTCAAGCCACGAGTTTGCTCTATCGTTCGTTCGTCTGAATTTTATCTAACTTCGCCTGCATGACCAGTATTTGGAT
>JAICVW010000100.1 GCA_025935105.1 Nitrososphaeraceae archaeon | reverse complement strand
TCTAACTCTTCCTTACTGAGATTCAATTCCTATTACTACTCAGCAATCCAGATCAATGAACAAAGCTAAAGCTCTTCCTGTACAAAGAATATGACAATTAGATAAATAATATGTAACGACAGTTATCTTAATTGGTTTATAATGCCAGAGGTACGACCATTTACATCTTCACCCTCATCAGTAACAATCGCACAATGATTTGGCTTTATAAAATATATGCAATTGTAGCAGAAATACCCAGTATGATGATCAGAGTCACTAAACTGCTCCATTTCCATATATCTTGCAGTGACCTTTGCTAACTTCTTTAGCTTAGTTGCTTCTTGTGGAATTCTCTGAGTTGTTTCCCTTGACATATGAGTCATTTACACAACAATATAGATATAGGTTGTTTTATAGACAAATTTCTAAAATAGTGGCTCAAAAGTTACCTTCTCACTTCTCCAGTCGTTCCTACTCTAGCTTTGGGAGTGGATTCTAAGAACATTACATTATATTTGTTTCATAAAAACAGCTCAGAAATAGTGCAGAATATGTTTGATTGCTCAATTAAATAACAGAATAAATTGCTTGCTTTAGTTCATAGTGTAGTTGCAAAATTTCGAGTATGCATTCAAATATGATTCTTATATAGAATATTAAACCATTATCAAATATAGCAAATCCAATGGAATACAATGGGTGGAGATATTTCCAAGGATAGCGTTGCCGCAGTTAAACATAGGCCAACGTTTGATTCAGAGTCATTGAATCGTGCAATGGAGAGGGCCATATCAGATGAGAATTTTCTTAACAAAAGCATTAACTTGCTTGGTGGGTTAAAATTTCCAGCATTCAAAGGCAATATTATTAATCACGTCAAAAAGAATGCGAATGATCCTGAGGTAGTTTCCTTATTCAAAACCTAGATGGATATATTCGATTCAATGACCAATACCATATCCGAAAGGCAATAGAAGAAAATGACCCAAAGAAAAAAACGACAAATCAAATAACGGATGAAACTCGAGAAAATCCAGTACATACTCAATCCGCTCATCGGACAATAGGCGGTAGCATTAAGGCATCACAAGTAGTAAACGAATTAGAGGAAAGAAGAGACTTTCCTGAAGTGAATCCCTCTGCAAGGACAGAATTTGTATGCCAAAAATGTGGAAAGTCATTTCATGCACCTGACGACTTGGCCAGACATAAACGATTTGAGGAAGGGATACAACAAGAGAATAAAATTAGTCAAAAGAGCAGAATCGACAGACAAAGGACCGTACATATGCCAACAGAAACCCGATCAGCTGCAGTCAGTACCAAAGAGGCGGCAAAGAATCAAGCTCGAGATACGAATTTAGCTGTTGCAATGGCAAATTTGCTGGAAGGCTTGGATTTTCCGGCAACAAAAGAGGAAATTGTTAGTCATACTGGAAGGAACCCCCGTGTTAATAATGGACAACGCCGGGAGAATATCGTGGGTCTAATTCAAAGTAATCTTAAAAGCAATATTAAATACAATAGTGCATATGATATAGAACAAGCAACTAAATTGGTTGTGAAGAGAAGTTAATAGTTTCTACTTTCATATGGCCTCACAGTTCCAATTCCTTAGATGACTATCTGAAAGACCGTGCGGTTTTCATTTTCATATTATCCTACTGACATCGGCAAATATACGTACCGCTACAATTCAGACCGCACAAACACTACAGATGAGAGATACTTGCTGCGATCAATCGTGAGTCAGAATGTTGAAGGTGATTTTTGTAAACGCTCATTATCCATCATGATCAGCATGGTTGTAAACCAGGTTGTCATTGCCAACCTATGATTACAATGAAATTCGCTGCAATTGTGATATATCACCTCCATCAAGATCAACTCAGGGATCACCAAAAATAGTAAACCACACTTCTTCTGGTGCCTCAATTTCAAATAGTACAAATGCAGCTACAGGCGCGGCAGTAAACAAGCCGATAAAAAGGCCGTTTGGGATTCCAGCCGTGCCATAGTCTAGAAACAATTTTTTTGGCTGATGAGAAACAAACAAGAATTAATCAACCGACTAGAACATCATTTTATTTTCATTACGAGCAATTATGAGAGAATTCAATTTGATACCATTACAAAGCAAAATGAGTAACTATTATCTTTGATAAATTGATTTTTCCCTAAATTCGTCAATTTTTGACCGTTATAAAGACAGTTGCAATTTTTGATTGAGCCAAGTTACGATCAAATGAGATATATTGAAAGTTATCAGTGCCAGTAAACCCAATTTTAGGTGAATAGAGAATGGCATTTTCTAACTGATTTGAGAGAGTTCCATGTTTAGGCATAGTACGTGCTATAAAATTCAAAGTATCATTAGCACTGGTTGCGGTACCGTTAAATTATCCATAACGGCGTGTTAATCCTAGTAGTAATGTGCATATCATTTGCTATTGAAGCAAGAGCGCCATCATTCTGAATGACGAGGGACATAAGACTTATTGTGAGATACATGGTCAGAACTAAGTATCGCATCTTGATTTTTACAACATGGGTGTATATGGACTTACGCTACCCATGGCAACCAGAACTAAAAGCGGTATACAAGGTTATCCTTAAATATTAAGTGACTAGATTGGCCAATCTGATTAAAATGCCTAAAAATTTGAGATATTGCTTTACAGTACAGCCATATTGTGGCTCTTAGGGTTAATTCTGTTTACGGTCCACTCATTTCTCTTGGCAATTTCGATATTTCTATATATCTCTATCATCCACATATTAATTGCCTAGCGTGGAACAGACAGCTGATATTGTTAAGAGTATATTACTTGTAGACGATGAATTCGATATCACTACAGTCCTCAGACAGGGCTTGGAAAAGCAAGGCTTTCGAGTGTTTGGATTCACAGATCCACTGCTAGCTTTGGAACATTTTCAAATAAATTCTGATCAATACGGATTAGTGATATCTGATCTTAGAATGCCAGCAATGAATGGATATGAATTTATAAAAAATATTAAAAAAATAAAGCCAGAAGTCCAAATCTTTCTTATGACTGCATTTGAAATTGACGACAAGGAATTTAGAAGACTTTTACAATCAGTAAAGATTGACGAGTTTATTCAAAAGCCGATTTCTATTAGAAACCTTTCAGGTATAGTAAAGAAGCATATTAATATCAAGGTTTGAGAAGTATTAGTGAATAAATCTTAGACAAGTCGATGCTCTACGCCAACTATTGTGTCGTTCTCAACCTGTTTTGGGTGCTGCATACCTTGAAGGCATAATGACCCATTCTTTAACATCCATTATAAGTACATACAAGTACAAGATGAGGCTAATGGTACTCTGGCTCTGGCGTCTATCAGTTTCAACATGAGGAGGAATTGATGGTACCACGAGCTTCTATTGACTCATCAACTGTTTGCTCTTTCTTGCTGGCGTGATAAAAACTATGCAATCTATAGCAAACTAGTGAGAAAATCAAGAGTAGCGTATCAGATGCTTTCCGGATAAGTTCCAAGTCCAACGCTAAAATAATTCTAAAATTAGGGAGCAGAAACTTTCTGCTTTAACTAGTCACTTTCATTATTATTAATCATGATAAGCTGATATTTGATTTTTAAAATAAAATCCTAGCATAGAAGTGCCAATGGTATTGCGTTTGATTGCCAATACTAATGCCGAGGTTATTAGATACGTCTTTAAATTTTGGTAATTCTGACATTGGTCTATAAATGCTTCTAAGCCTTTATTTTAAAATGGGAACTTAGGCTTTGACCTCACAAAGAATGCACTCATAACGGCGGGACTATTGTCGCCAATTATTTCAACGACTTCTGACCACTGCAAATTTGTCACGAACTGCATTAATTTGATATTCTCTAATAAATTGTGCAATTCAGCTGTGTCAGTAAACATAATCTGTGCAGCAACATTGTGTTCAGCATTAATTCTGGTAGAAACGCTCATAACGTTGTTTTTAAATCGCTTCAGGATTTGTTTGGCTACCTCTCTTGATTTTCCTCTGTCTACATTAATGACGACTTCCCCTATCTTGCCAGCGATCGACCTTAAGTTGATCTGATAGCTCTTGTTTAGAATATATTTTTCAATTTTAGCTCTTCTCCTTTGCAATGAAGAAAGTGGAATCTCAAGAGTGGTTGCAAGAGATGAGCTTGTTATGCTCGGATTCTTCACAAGCTCATCAATTATTTTGAGGTTTACATCATCAATCAGCCTTGACAGTCTTTGAGGCTTGATATTATCCTTTATATCATTATCTGAAGCCGGTTCTGAATTAACCGCTAAAGATCTCTTTTCTTTGACAACTTTCCTCACTATGTTTTGATGATTTGAGATCACATATATTATTTGCGGTAATTATGGGATATTGTATATCCAAACGCTGTTTTAATGGTACTAGATTTCACTAGTCTTGCATTTTAGTAAGATTTAATTGCTATCAATCTAGCAAAAAGGCAACTCCTCTCCAGAATTTACGTGCAAAAATTACACAGTCATACAGCTCCAAAAGATCACTAATCCATTTACCATAGTCTCCCTCCGAATCAGAAATAGTAGGTATAATGTTGCTGACGGGGTATGTGCAAATCATCGTCCCTTGCAAATGTTTCAGATCCTTGGCACGAAACTGCCGTTCCCACTCCAGATTGGATCGGATTTGTTCTTGTGTGTTAATCTTGAAGATGCATAGGAGTACAAGCCTATCCGGTCGAGCATTCTTGTTCCACGGATGCAATGCGAACTGCGAGAGTTTTTCCGACGCAATTTGGGTGATATTTGAGTAGCCTGCAAGGTTTGGAACTTGGTGCACGAACAATAGTTCATTTTTCATAAATTCCTCGGCATTAATGCCGGCATCAGACATTTCCCGCTCCACTGCTTTGATATTCTTTCCCGGGATGTACACGCACCGTTCATTATTTAATAGTCCACTTTTAAGAAATTCAAATAATATAATGCGGGCGTATTCTGTCTCTTCGTAAAAGAGCACTATGTGTTTTCCCCGTCTTATCCTTTTTACAAATTTTAACGGCTGATCAAATAAATCCATAACTTGTTAGCCTGTCCAACCATTGTCTCTCAAAAACGATATCCTGCATAGAAGATGGTCAATTATAGAATCAATGACGACATCGGCATATTCATTACCAAGCATGCGTCTTAGTGTTGCCTCAAAAGCAACGGGCTGTGACACAATCTCTGTCTGACTTAATTTATAAGCACTCTGCATAGTTCGAAAAAGAAGTAGCGCTGCATCATGTCCTAATTTTTCATCAATGCCTTGGCTTATTAAATCAACAATTTCACTCTCAGTGCCCATTTTTTATACATCAAGCCAACATGAATAGTACGATCATGTGAAGCGAGTATTTTTATGAGTGAAGCCAACGATAAATCCGTAAGCATTTTAGCATTATACTAACAAATCATACTTACATTTGTAAAGTCTTCCCCATTGGGCCTTCAAGCAACATAAAGGTGTCCTGCCCTATTTTGAAAATAAGTGTCTGGTGCGCTAACTAACAGTCGGCTGTGTCGGGTTGCCCTTTAGACAAGATTTGAGTACTTTGACTGGCACTTTTAACGCTCGAATTCCAAAATTCCACAATCGAATTGTGATTTTTGCCACATCGTTCATAAATCAAGTCCCTGTCAACTACCGTCAGCAATTCAATTGAAATGCTCTCCTGAGGTTGTCTTGAAGCATCAGCATCCTCTATATTTCTAAACAGACGAGCTTTGACAGTCTTGCCCGGAGCTGATTCTGCGCCATATACTACTCGATAGCCCTTTGACAAATATATATTTGATATTTGATGTAAAGGGAACGGGTAACCAGGGACGGTTATAGTACTACCAAAGCCAGCATCAGTGTCGTTTGTTGCAATTTTTTGATTACCTTCCTTGGCCTTGGAGGGCAAAAATCCCACTACATGAGTGCCTAAAACTAAGTTCTCCGACATTTCAGAGGCAATATTATGATTATAATCTTCTTACGTAATATACATTTAATTTTTGTTGAATGTAGTAAAAGCCTCAATGAGTGTGATTAATATTATCTTCTAGTCTACAGGCGGTGGTACTTTATCTACGATTTGATGCAAAGTTTCTCAAAAGTCCTCAGGAACTGACCATGTGTTTAGATTCAATACCTACTGTTTCGAAAGCTTTAAGTCATCAGACTATGTAACATTATTATACCAATGGCAAGTCATGAGCCTTCACATCGTAATTATGAAGAGCGGATTGATTTCCAGCTGGATCTTGATAAGACTGACCAACAACTTATCAAATTGCTATTAGAAGGCCATTCTAGTAAGAGGATAGCATTACAAGCAAAGTCACCACTAAGTACTATCCAAAGGCGGATTAGGCGGATATTTGAAAACGAGTACGTGATTAAAAGAAACGAGATGAACCATAGAAAACTTGGACTTAGAAAGGTCTATTTGCTGATCACGTTGAAGGGCGACTTTTCCGGTCCGATAGCACAGAAAATATCCAAAATTAGAGGGATAACCTTCGTCTCATTAGTCACTGGGGGGATAGATATTTTCTGTATCTGTATATTCAAAGACACAGATAATTTGTTCAAGATAATTGAGAATATACGAGCTATCGAGAGGATAGATAAAGTAACATGGTCTGAGGAATTTAGTACCTTACCTATTAGAGAAGGAGGCTTGCTGGAATATCAAGACCAGATTGACGAAGATCGAAGGTTTACATGATAATGTAGGGGCTGTTGAAACGGACGAAAACACCTCTTAATGGATTTTATTACGAAAAACTCTCTGCCTGGATATTTCATACATGCTCTGAGATAATTTGAGAGGATATACCTTATTCCTTATATGCAATTGCTCTTCATATTACTAAGCTTCTAGATTGTCGTATATCTAGTTCACATCCAAGGAGAAGGAGGCTTATATTCATTCTCTAATCTGACATATCTCACAGACGAGAATTTCGTTCGTTTTCCAAATCGCACCTGTGATCCAACTTCTTTAATAACTACAAATACATGCATCCTTTAATAACTACAACTCCCGGTATTTATTGTGGGTAGCAATTGCGGATATACTATCTTTAGCGACAATGGGGCCCCATTGGCGTTACGCAGCTTATCAAAATGAGCATTTTTTGTATTTTTCTGACACTGGCCTGGTTAGAAATAGACCATCGAAAATCCCAGTCGTGTGACAGATCAAAGTACATTATAAACAAGTTTAGCCTTATTCATTTAGCTATGTTTGCGACCCATGAACTATTATGAGCACAGACTGATGCGGTTAGACAATAAAGCTAGAATGCCACTCACGTCTAGCATGCATAATGCATTTAAACAATCAGGTTATGGGAGAGGTGTCTTTAAAGTTATGCTAGACTTGCTACCAAATCTTTGAATCGTTAATTTTGGCAAAATGAATTATAACAATTAACCTTAACATTCAGGATAGGTTTAGAACGAGTTCATTTTCTCTTTTTCAATATTGTTCTGTGTTGTTGTGTTTTCTTGGTCAGCTGAGTTTGAATCTGGGATATTTGATTCCGTATTTTTTTTATTTCTGTATTAATTTCCTTTATTGATTTGGACGCTACTTTTGTAGAAGCAATATCCTGATGTACTGACTGAACTATAAGCGTCAGTTTGTTAATCTGTACCGTTTGGTTCCGGACAAGCTCCCTAATACCTAAGTTTGGGTTCTTGTAATT
>JAICVW010000145.1 GCA_025935105.1 Nitrososphaeraceae archaeon | reverse complement strand
TCTAGGTGTTTTACATGCCCTCGGAGTGGACGCCAGATATAAGGTCAGTAGCAGTATGCAAAAAAACCCTCATACATTAAAAAATCAAGTCCTACAACGTGCAATTTTAAACTCGGGTATAACCTTTGCGAAATTGAAGAATAGTCCAATAGAAGCGATTTCGCGCTTGGGTGATCCAATGATGCCGTCCATTGCTGGAATCTCACAAGGTGTAATTTCAGCCGGTGGTAACGTGCTACTTAGCGGCGGAACTCAAATGGCCGCTATATTGGCTATCTTAAGATCGCTTGGAACAAAAATGCGGCATCTTTTTGTAGGTACTACCGTCTATGTGGCTAATGACGATTCGTCGGACCTCTTGGGACTGATAAGATCAATCTCAAAAGAGGTTACAATTCTGGCTGCAGATTTGCACATGCAGGAGTCAAGCATTCAAGGACTGACCACTTTCTCCGAAGGGTTCGTAAAGGAGGGGGTAGGCGCA
The DNA here is from genome assembly GCA_025935105.1 of Nitrososphaeraceae archaeon. Classification (GTDB taxonomy): domain Archaea; phylum Thermoproteota; class Nitrososphaeria; order Nitrososphaerales; family Nitrososphaeraceae; genus Nitrosopolaris. Next base: position 6,261 of record JAICVW010000145.1, on the reverse strand, counting down.
GGCGGAATATCAATTTCGGCAATGCTGAAATCCAAGGGAGAGATAGACGGAATATCCATTCTAAGAGCTACTGAAAAAGAGTATGAGAATGCCCTTAAGCGAGTATGAGTAAGTGTTCTCCCACACCGTGCTGCTGAATGTTATGGCTTTGTTCTTTTTCATAACTTGATTAGATCCAAAGAGCGTGGAAATGATATCCATTATATAGAATGAATCCTAATTTGTCGTAACACGTATGGAACGATGAAGATAGCGACAGTCCATTGATTGGGCTAGAGGGCGTATTAAAGTCTAAAATGAGGACTACAACCGGACTGCAGAGTTCTGTCGTGGAGGTTTCATAAATGCTCCGACCGGGATTTGAACCCGGGATCGTCGCCTTGAGAGGGCGAAATGCTTAGCCGAACTACACCATCGGAGCAATCAACTTGTCGGATTGTTCCACCTGTCTTCTAATAGGTATAAATACGTGCGTTTAGCTGATGCCGCCTAGGAGATCGGCAAGCTTCGATCAAATCTCAACCAAGGTCAGTTCAAGTATTCCATCTTCTTAGTGAATAAGATAACACGATCCTTCTATTAATGCATACCAAGTATCAATTCGTATGACCAATGTACCAAGTTCGGTCAGGAACTACGTAGAAAGTAATTATGACACTCCAGTTGGTCTGATTGGCTGTAGAGTAGCCGCCAGCAAATTGTCGTTTGAATGTTGTGAGTTTGATTTAGCGGTATTTTCTAATAACCACAAGAACAGAAATGTGTTAAAAATTGGGAGATATACTATTGAAGTAATACATTTGCCTGTTGATTTAAGAAATGTCATAACTTTGAAGGATATGTGTTTAGTGAAGGATTTTGCTACCACTTACCCGCTCACTACCGCTGATAGACATACTTATTTCAATAGTAGGATAAGCGAGACGGATTACACACGCGCATTGCTGTCCCAGGGAAAAAAAAGAATTTTAGCATCATTGTTCTATTTCGACCGAATAAGTAGTGCTTTCAAAATGAATTCAGTGCTTGGCTCAATGTGGCTCAAGCTATCTGCATATGAATTCTTGGAAGGGGTAGTCAGTCTTTCAGGACAAAGACCAATGCCTCTCCATGAATTACAGCAAATTAGACTAATAGACTCAGATGATCAATTTATTTCGAACGGCATTCAGATCGCCTTGGCTTGTATTGGTATAGAGAGGGCGAGTAGATCGACCGTATCAAGATCAGGTTTGGCACTTGAGAAGCTTTACGGGACTGAATATGATAAGGATTTAGTGTTGGGAAAGATAAGTAGTTTGGCGAAGGTAGGTATGCTCCCGGACTGCTACTACTATATAGGAAAGATGGCCAAAAAACAGTTGCTAGAAAAGGATGAAAAATTTTACGAAACTTATTCAAAGCTCGTGCAAAAAGCGCTAGATCTGAGCAATGACAGTCAACAAAACCAAAAGCTGCACAGAGAATTATCTAACACAGCCAAGAATATACTAAAGTACTACCGCAAGATCAGTGTCGCGTGAACGTCCTCAACAGATTGTTTCTTTCTGGTACGCAATTTGGCTTTATACTTTAAGTTCCGTGGCCTTGTCCTCAGCCGATAGCCACAACATGGACACCATAACCCATCCCATTTCATGAAAATTTCGCAGATCTGGCATCGCTTTTGCCCATTTGCATATCGCCCGGATCCAACCGGCTTTTGGGCCTTATGACGTATGCAAATACCTTTACAAGTCAATTGATCTTAACCTAATTTAGGTGATCCTTATTCTATTTAAATGTAAGCTTCAATTATTAATGATTCAAAATTGAAATTTTGCTATCCAAATCTGGTAATTGTTAGGAAAGAAAAAGGAAGAAAATAATCCTGTTTCATCGAGTTGTTTATTTGACTGACACGTTGTTTGCCTGGAAAGCTTCATTCATTGTAAGATATTCTTCAATTTTCATTTTGACGTCATCAGGTTCTGTGTCTTCCATGCCAGCGAATCCTGCTCTAAATGAAATTTTGTTCCCAGAAACATTCGTGTCTGCAATTTCCATATCTGCATAAACATTCGCTAGTTCATTTACCCAATCTTCAGCTTCTTGTTTTTCGACGCCAGAAGTATCTATGGTTACGTTGAGCATCTTGGTCATACAAAATCACCTAAATCAGCAACATTCTAGAGATTTATAAAGTTGACTACCCAGCTTCATTGGCAAGACGGGTGAATTTAAACCAGATGAGGAATGACAAGTGTAAATCTACCTGCAGTTATAGATTCATAGACGGTAGCTCAAGTGCTTTTGTCAATGCGCCAATATTGAACGAGTTCCTTCTGAAACTTTGTTGATTGTTCATCCGTCATGGGATCACCACAGTTCTTGTGAGTGGGAATGACCCGCATACCAGCCAATTTGAATTCTACTTCGTAAAAATGAATTTTAGCGCAATTACACATTTTTCGTTCAACAATTAGCTGAATCGCGCTCATAATTAATCGTATCCAAAAAATTCTTTGTTAATTACAATAAAGTCTGTTAAAGGCATTATTCTATTCCTGATATATTCTGATATTTACAAACACATATATCAAATAAGGCGATAAATGTTTTGTTAGACAATGGCTCCATTCTTTGAAAATGTTCGTCTGTCTAAAGTGATGTCATCCATAGTAATTTCATGTATACTCTCGCTAGCAATAGTGTCTGTCATATTTTCTGGACCAAGGATTGCATACGGCGCGAGCAACTATTACATAGGAAATGGTGTTCAGCCAAATACTTATTATACATATAAAGTCCAAGAACACGATACTGCACAAGGTCAACCTTTCTTTATGACCATATATTTTAAGGAATTCAACAGTGCAGGTAATTATTGGATTGCCCCAACGTATGTTGTGACACCATCAGGTATCGTCTACAACGGAACACTTCATCTTAGCAGTCTTGACCTAACAGCATTAGGCACTTCTCAGATCCCTCCTCAAATGAGGGACTATGTAGCCGGTTACAAAAGTAGCTTGGATTGGCTATCTGCTTTCGTTCCAAAACCAGGACTTTCGTTATCTGCACCATACTGGGGCAAACTTGCAGCAATTGGAGGATCACCAATCGCACCAGCTGGATCATCAACTGTAACTACCCCTGCTGGGACATTTCCAACCACTGTGGTTACGTGGCATTATGGACTGGACAATAACATCTATGTTACGCCGAGCATGCCATATCCAGTCAAGGCATTAGCCTATGCGGCAACCACTGGAGGAAGTCCTCCGATTCAGTTCGCATTTGAGTTGCAAGCTACTGGTCATGGTCCGCCACCTGTACTTAAGAGCAAGTTTATTGTTCCAAAGCCCCCAATATCAATACAGACCGCACGAGGAACTTATTACATAGAATTATTGACCTGGCAACCTCTTAACATTCCTGCCGGTAAGCCGACACAATTTGGTATACTTTTTAAGGACAGTCAACAGAATGTTCAAAATGGAGTTTCTTATAGTGTAAAGGTAACTCAAGGTCAAAGTAATAGTACTGTTTACAATGTGCACGACCAGCTAGCACAGGATGGAACTGGAATACAAACAATAACTATTCCCAAGCCTGGACCCTTCACGATGATAATATCGATAGATGCAGTACAAGGCCAACCAACAGGAGAATTCGTTGAGAGTTCCACCTTCAACCTGGTGGCTTCACCGGCATCCGCCAAATAGCTAGGCTGGGAAGCCCCCACTCATTTTCCTTTTCTCTGGAGCTAATTGGTAAAAACATACTTTTAGCCTCACTGTCGGCCTCATTCTAAGGCTCCGAATTCTCCTGGCGAGAAATAGTTATTTTGCATCATCCAATCAAAGAATGCTATCTCATTGCGATCTATTTTACACCATGCATGAAATGATCCTGGTAATATCTCAATCCTGCCTTTTTCGCTTATTACCCTAAGTCCTTCCTTTCCTTCATAAGCATATGCATCTAGAACTTGGATTTTGCCACCCAAAGACCTTAAGGCACTATCCTGTATAGCTTTCTTTGACACAAGGAATTTCTTCCTAAATTTATCTATTACAACACTAATATTCTCACTTCCATACGAGTCAATGTCCTTGAGTCTATCAGGATCCGGAAAATGAAGTTGCAACATAAGCTTGTGTCGCGAACCGGTAAATGACACAAGTTCTGCTAACTTCTGATACAACAGATTAAAGTTGGATTTATTCAAAATTGCGACAAATGCATCGCGGTTTTCTCGGATATTCCAGATAAGTTCATCGTACACTATAGAAAATAAGACCATTCTGCTATAGGTTGGCCTCTTTCTCACATAATAAATCTATATAGACAATGACCCTAGATCTGTTTTTTAACTCAAATCAGGATTGAAAAGTCGTGGTAATGCGAGGCGACGACTCTGAGCGCGAAAGTGTTGGGAGCTACCAAAACACTTGTGCAGAATTTCTGACAGACATGACAGAGGACTACAAAGCATGGGTCGAAAGATACGAACTAGACAAAGACGAATCTAATGCTAGAAAGCAAGCCATCGACAATGTTGCACGCACGTCAGCGGAATGGATTTACAATTATGGTGACACCCTCAAAAAGATTGACCTTATTATGAATGATGGCATCAACAAAATGGCTGAGAGTACTGCTGGCTATCCATTTTTCTTTGAAGTTACGGTAAATGAAATGCGAAGATACACTGTTCACGAAAAAGGACTCGTCAGAGCAAAAGTTAAAGCAACGCCAAGTGAAGGAAAGCTCGCTAGGATATCTAATTACCAAACAAATGATCTTCTGCTCCTCAACTCATCTTCAGTTGTCTCTTATCAATTCAGTGAAGCCAGCAGAATTGCTGCTGATGTATTAAATGATTATATAGTTATCGATGCAAGTCGGTGCCAAAAAAGTGATCTGATTTCTGTGACAATTACAGTCGAAGAGGTTTATAACAACTATGCTAATGAAAAAAGGGGTTACTCTACCCTTATACTTATTAATAAATGACTTTAAGAAGCACCGTCTGAAAAGGGCACTTTTGTGTTCTGCGCAAAATACTTGAACAAACCTGTCACCTATTCTTCCAATTTGTTGTCAGAGACTTCCGACTTCGCTCCTGTCAGATGGGATCATTATATATATACTGGACATATATTGTTGTTTCAATTGCTGCGACGGTCGTCCAGTTTGGTCTAGGACATCAGATTGCCAATCTGGTAACCCGGGTTCAAATCCCGGCTGTCGCATGTAACATTACTTGAGACTGAGCCTACAGCGTAGATACTTTTTGAAGCACAAAAGGCATGTCTAGCAAACTCCGTGGAAATCAAATACTTCACAACTGATTTAGCCTAGCCCATCACATGGCTCTCATTTCTATGTTAGGATGGGTCTTTCATAAGGCCAAGTTAAATGCTTAAGTAAAATGCATAGAGCTTGACTCCTCCACTCTGTATCTAGTATGAACGTGCACTTCATATAGGTGAGCACTCAAGTCAGGCTGCATCTATACTGGTACCACCAATCACACTAGAAGCACCATTAAAAGGCTATCGCCAAACGGTCTTTCAGTATCCGAATTCCTGCTGTTGTGATACGAAAAGAGAATTCCACGCTTTTGCAGCACTTGCACTAAACTCAGTTATTGTGTCAACTGTCTTGTTATAAATTTTCAGGTTTTCTCTTGCTGCTTCAAGGGCATTGACAGTGAGTTGATTGCTGCTTTACAAAGCAAGTATGGCGTTCCTAGTAATTTCCTCAGACTGTTTAGCAAAATTTTCTGTAAAATGAATGTTAGGATATATGCCGTTCCAGATCCTGATATCTGACATTTGCTTCAGTTCATGAAATGCCGCCGAGACGGCATTTTTAATTGACTGGATATAATCAAGTTGGATTATGGATAGTGACTGGCTATATTGAGGTTGGATTTTAGCTACTTCATCGACAATTCTAATGAGATTTTCCTGAGTTACATCATATACGTTCGTCTCAACTTTGGGCATACCAAACCTGCTAGGGTCTCTGTCGCCTGCTGATATATTATTATCCTTAAGGGTCAAATTACGAAGATTTCTCCCGTGTTATATCGTGGTATCTTGATCCATAAAATACCTCACTCATCCGTATCTATAGTCGACCCCTTTCTCCCCTCTTGGGTGCCTCCAATCTGTCTCGAGTGCACAGCTGCCACACTCGATACACCCTTCATGCTGGAGCATTACCTTTCCTTGTTCCACAGTATAACATTTTGTAGGACATACGGTG
>JAICVW010000041.1 GCA_025935105.1 Nitrososphaeraceae archaeon | reverse complement strand
GATCTAGTCAGGAAAATGTTATGAAGTAGGGCAAGACTTAAGTAAGGCATCAGGATGAAAATAGTTCGCATTCAAACAAAGAGATGCATTATTAATTATGGCTACTCGATTTAGAAAAAGCAGGAGGCAAAGGGGAACACGGTATTGTGGATGGGGTCAGATAGGACAACATCGTCAATCAGGTAGTCGAGGTGGAGTTGGGGCGGCTGGTAAACACAAGCATTACTGGATTCGCACCGTCATTCAAGAGCCAGATCATTTTGGCCATGACTCATTTTACTCTTCAAATCGACTTAGTGTAAGCAAGTGGCTAAACGTAAGAGATGTGGACGGCCTTTTGGAACGCCATGGTGTTGTTAAGGAAAATGATACGAAGCCAAGTTTGGATTTAAGCTCCTTAGGGTACGATAAATTACTTGGAGGCGGGAAAATTGGAGGTAGAGTGACGCTGCATATAGGTAGGGTTACGGACTTGGCAAAGGAAAAGGTTGAAGCAGCCGGTGGTGAGGTGTTAACATGGCATGAGCACAATACAAAACGATGAGAGTATTTTTAGACGCGTTATAAAAAAGGTCTCTGCCTATATCCCTCAGGTAGAGAAACCGAAGAAAAAAATAACGCTAACGGAGAAGTTTGTATGGAGCGGTATCGCTCTTTTCGCATATCTGATAATGGGTCAGATACCGCTTTACGGGGTAACCAGTGATCCCAAATTTGACTTCCTAGCTTTTGCTCGAGTCATTTTTGCGGCCCAACAGGGTACATTACTAGAGCTGGGTATAGGCCCGATCGTTACTGCTGGGCTATTGATGCAGCTTCTAAAGGGATCTGAATTAGTAAAGCTTAATTTCAAAAATCCTGATGACAGATCTCTCTTTACTTCCGCTACCAAAATCGTTACCATTGTAGTCATAATTGCAGAGGGTACCCTGTACGGTACTAGCGTATATGGTCATTTAGTTGCCAGTCCTTTGTTTGTTCCTATATTGGTCGCACAGCTTGTTGGAGCTAGTATAATAGTGATGTTCCTGGACGAGATGGTTCAGAAAGGCTGGGGACTTGGTTCCGGCATAAGTCTATTTATCATGGCTGGAGTAGCGCAGGGAATTCTTTGGAGTATATTTAGTCCAGTTCCTGCTCAGGATGGCCCCGTAGGTATTGTTCCATATATGATTCATTCTGCCGTAAACGGTCATTTTGCTGATTCTTTCTTTAGGTCTGGCCAGCTACCAAGCATCTTTGGCCTAATTGTGACTGCGATAGTGCTACTGATCTTGGTGTATGTGCAAGGTATACACATAGACATACCGATAGTGTCGACCAAATATCGAGGCTTCACAGCGGTATATCCTATAAAGCTGCTTTACACATCTAATATACCTGTGATCTTATCCTCGGCGCTGCTGGCTAATGCAGTCTTCATTGGCCAGATGCTATGGGCAAATTACAACCCTCAAAATGATAACCCCTTTTTCAACTATTTAGCACAGTTCGATCCAGGCAGACCACAGACGCCAACAGGGGGACTGCTTTATTATGCGACTTCTCCACAGAGTTTAGACACTGCGGCACAAGATCCTGTTAGGGCCGTTGTGTATGTTGTTTTTATGACCACCATTATAACCATATTTGGAAGACTTTGGGTGGAGCTTGGTGGGCTATCGGCCAAATCTGCGGCAAAGAATTTACTGGATGCAGACGTTCAAGTACCTGGCTTTAGGAGAGCTGAGGGTTCTGTACAGATACTCCTTCACAAATATATCCCATCAGTGACAATTGTAGGATCGATTATTATCGGCCTCTTAGCATCTGCTTCTAATGTTCTCAACGTCTTTGGCTCGGGCATTGGGATCCTATTAATGGTCGATATTTTAGTCAATTATTATAATTTGTTGATTAAAGAACAAGTTGACGTTCATATGCCTAAGCTGGCGACACTTCTTGGTAGAAAATAGCCTTAGAAGGGTTATAATAGTCGGCTTACCGGGGGTTGGAAAAACTACTTTAATTTCAAAAGCAGTTGAGCTCTTGAGGCAGAGAGATTGTGAGCATAGCGTTGTCATTTTCGGAAGTTTAATGTTAGAAGAGTCGCGAGAGTTACATCTTACCAATCGAGATCAAATGAGGAGGCTCTCTGCTGATGAGCAACGTCGTTTACAGCAAAGAGCTGCTAACAGAATTGCGGCCATGAAAGGAGATCTGATAATAATCGATACTCATCTCTTAATAAGTACTGATGAGGGCTACTTTCCTGGGCTTCCAGTGAATCTTCTTGACACTATCAAACCGACGAATATTATCATGATCTCTGCAGACCCGACAGATATCCTTCAACGTAGAACACAAGACAGAAGTCGTGACAGAGATATCCGTCAAGAAATGGACATCAGAGAGGAGATAGAGATTTCAAGGGCTATGATTGCATGTTGCTCGGTAGTATCTGGTTGTTCTTTTCTTTCGATTATGAATCATAATAATGAAATTGATAAGGCAGCAGCTTCGTTAGCCAACTCTCTTTTGGGAAATTCTAGGAAAACATGAATACTATAGATCAGCTGCTAATGCAGTTGCCTGGGCTCGCTCCCCATTATACCAAACATCCCTTCTTCCACGATATGGTTACAGCGATGATTGTCGCTTCACTTATATCAATTGGCTTGAATATAGCAATTGCCATGCTTAGAAAGAAGACAACAGACTTTGAAAAAATGGGGCAAGTTATGAGAGAGACAAATGAATGGCGCAAACAATATACCGCGGCAATCAAGAAGCAAGACAGACCCAGAATTGAAGAGCTGAAAAAAAAACAAGCATATGTGAACAAAATGAGCATGGAGATGCAGCAGCAGCAGATGCGTCCTATGTTGCTTTACATGATACCGTCGTTTATGCTTTGGATCTTTGTTTTTCCGGCAATTTTTGGTGCAACGACAGCAATTTCTCCAATTCAAGTGCCTTGGATTATGTGCAGCACCTCACAAGTATTGTCAGATAGTCAGGTTGATAATACAGGCGCACATAAGGGCCCTTGTCTCATGCCTGGAGAGGTCTTTTTATGGGGCTGGTTTCTTATAACCTCGTTTGCTTTCAGCGGAATAATCTCCAAAGTTACAAAGACAACCATGCCAAGTTTGACAGGGAACTGATGCGCAATAGCAAGAAAGCGAAGCATAATCATCTCTGGTTGGCCGGCAGTTGGAAAAACCACGGTTGCAGAACAGCTTGCGAAAGAATTTGGTCTCTCAATTTTCAATGGAGGGGATATTTTGAAGACTATGGCAAGGGAAAAAGGATTTAACACAACTGGGAAAGATTGGTGGGATAGCGAAGGGGCCAATGAATTTATGCTAGAAAGACAACGTAATCTATATTTCGACAAGGAAGTAGATCGAAGATTGATTAAAATAGCAGACTCAGGAAATGTAGTTATTACAAGTTATACTTTGCCATGGCTGACCGACTCTGCAGTGAAAATTTGGTTACGTGGCTCCCAGTATAGTAGAGCCAAAAGGATGGCTAATAGGGATGGCCTAAAAGTTTCTGACGCCGAGAAGATCGTGCGTCAAAGAGATAATGACAACAAGGGGATTTATCGGAACCTCTACAATTTCGGCTTTGGGGATGACCTTTCAGTTTTTGATTTTATCCTCAACACAGATCTTCTAGACTTGCAAATTTTGATTGATCTTACAAAGAAGATTGTAGGTCACATATTGGTCGAATGACGCGATAAGATGTCAAGCTTAAACGTTCCTCATCTCCGTGATCTCCTAAAGATAGACGATGATATCACAGATGAAGCTTACGGTCACTACCCTGACAGAAGACCGGTAGAAGTGCTACTTGATTACGGCTTGATACTGGTTGATAAACCGGCTGGACCTTCAAGTCACGAAATCGTCGCCTGGATAAAGAAAATCTTAGGGATTCGAACCGCAGGCCACAGTGGGACTCTAGATCCTGGTACTACTGGTCTTCTTCCAGTTGGATTAGGAGAAGGGACCAAGGCGCTTTCTGTTTTACTTTTGGGTCCAAAGGAATACTATGCACTTGCGCGTATGCATGCCAAGATAAATGAAAATGCTTTTCAAGCAATCATTCGAGAATTCACAGGAGAAATTTACCAACGACCGCCCCAACGTTCCTCGGTGAAGCGAGCCACCCGTGTTCGCTCAATTTACGAATTCCAAGAATTGGAACAATGTGACCGTCTAGTGTTGCTCAGGATCCTGTGTCAGTCTGGTACATACATCAGAAAGGCGATTTATGATTTAGGGGAAGTGCTTGGTGGAGGTGCCACGATGATAGAGCTCAGAAGAACTCGTGTGAGCAACCTCTCAGAGCTCACCGAGGAGTTCATCAAGCTCCATGACCTCGCAGACGGTTTTCTTTCATATAAGGAGAAGGAGGATGATAATAAGCTGAGGCGTCTTATACGACCTATCGAATGTTGTCTCGAGGGCTTGCCTGGAGTCGTAGTTAGGGATACAGCTGTCGATGCACTTTGTCACGGGGCCCAGCTTGCCGTTCCTGGCATCGTTGCGGCTCCGAAGGACTTGTCCACAAATCAAATGGTTGGTATTTATACTATGAAAGGAGAGATTATAGGATTGGCTGAATCCGTAATGTCAATTGATGAGATCAAAGAGAAGGATTCTGGAATTGCTTTTCAAATAAGAAGAATAATTCTTAAGCCAAATACTTACCCGAGAGCATGGCGCTCTAGCAGTAGGTTAGAAAAAAAAACACCTTCGTAGATTTTTGTTATTCGAGGGTGAATACTGAATGCAACCATTTCCTTAGATCGTCTTGATATTCAGGAGGAAGGTCAATTAGCTGCTAAGATTATACCCCAAGAAAATTGTGCTAATTGATTTGGAACATAATTTCAAATAAAAGGATATGAAGGAGTTTCTTACTTCTTATATTCGATGGGCTTCTAATGAGTTAGCAGCCCTTGAATAGTGATGATCTAAAAGTAATTTGGATATGCAGGGAATGTGGAAGTAGCTTTGTATTTAGATCTGATGTAGAGGATCACGAGGAGAATGAAGGCCATTCAAAGATCTCAAAGCATCTGATTTCGAGCATGGATATGGACGTTGACGTTGGGCTAGAACAGATCTAGTCGTTGAATGGTTAATATATTTCACTGGCTTACGAAGGGTTGTCATGCCGGGGTCGCCTAGCTTGGAAGGGCGCAAGCCTGGAACTCTTACAGCAAGCTTGTGACCCATACGGGTCTCGAGGGTTCAAATCCCTCTCCCGGCGCCTAATTTACTCAGAATATTTTAGGACCGTTCAATGTTCTTTAGAGTGCGAGTTGGTAAGGGAATGCGATGACCTCCACATGAAACAAGAATAGAGCACTTGCAATGTCGTTAATCCGACCAAAAAATTAGAAGGGAGTTAACACGATAACAAAATGACATAGATGTTATACAAAAAACATCTTAAAGAACCTTCAAAACCACACCTTACTGGTACTATTAAATCACTTGGTAGAACAACAAAAAAAATCAATATTAAGGAATCGAAAAAGAGATCACTATAAGAAGAATAATTTGTGTCATCCTTCCCTATCCACAGAAGTCCCGATATGAAGGCAGAAATGGCTCTTGACTCAACCGAACCCAAAAGTAGAATAGCACCTGCAAGAGGGCCCAAATGGCATTTTCGTCATACTCCGGATTGTTCTACAGTCCAGAAGAATCAGGTACCAATAACGGATCATCCCTCATCATAAGATGTATAAAGTGCGAAAAATGAGCAAAAATGCCGGACATTCTTAGCGATTTGGACAATGACCTGCTGTCAAGCTGAATATTATGGATAAGCTATGTATAAGAGGATGGACATGACTCTAGTCCGACTGTTTAAATCACTCCTTAGGTGCTCTATTCAGAGAGAAAGACGTATCGAATGAAATTGATAACACTTCCCTATTTCTCTTACGCTTTGTTTCTGCCTGACTTGATTTCGTGTCAAGAAATTGGACTCCTCAAACCACTGAATAGGAGGAGAGATTGGTGGAGGTGATATCAGGAACTTAGCAACTGCTCCCTTGTGCTTCAGGCCCAATAATGAAGTGGTACTAATGCCACTTAGTACTTAAGTTTAAATAGAGTACAAACTCCTTTCGCGATGGTCAGACGATGTCATCAGGCACTCGGGATTATGATATCATAGTAGCAGGAGGCGGACTCGCAGGCATGATCGTCGCATCTTCTGCTGCTCACTACTCAAATGGCTCTCTTAGAATTGTAGTTTTAGATAGGAACCCTTTGTCTGATCTTGGAAGAAAGACTGTGACAGGTTGGATATGCGGCGATGCGGTTGGAAAAAAAAGCATTGATTATATGTCAGACCGTATCGGAATTAAATGGAGTTTCCCCGAAGTTGAACACCCTGTAAAAGGGGTGATAGCTTATTCACCAGATCACAAGACTTCAGTTTCATTTGATGGTGAAGGATACATGCTTAACCGGAAGTTGCTACCTCAAAAGCAGTTCAAAGAAGCAACCAAGAGAGGAGTCCTAGTACGCGATCTGATTGCCATTCGTGGCTTAATATATGAAGATGGAAATGTAATAGGAGTCCAGGGTGAAGACCTAGCGAATAAATCTATTTTCAAAAAGACAGCAAGACTAGTAATCGATTGTACTGGTGTAACTTCAGTCCTTAGAACGAACCTCAGTATCAAATCTTGTATTGAGAAGAGGATAGACAAAGACGATTTGGAAACGACTGGTAGGTACATCTACGACTTTGATATTGGTAGTAATGATGAGTCTTACTTCCATCCAGACTACTGCATTATTCATTTGGATCAGAATATCGCTCCTGGCGGATATGGTTGGGTTTTTCCAAAAGGAAAAAATAAGGTCAACGTGGGCGTTGGGGTCCAGCCCAAAGCCCTTGATACTAAAAATAAAGCTTTAGGACTTAAGAATAATCTTAAAATGCTCATAGATGATTATGTAAGCTGCAATCCAGCCATTAGCAATGCTAGGCTCGCCATAGGGGAAGTTGATGATGGAAATGGCTGGGGGACATGGTCTGTTTCAGTCAGAAGGCAGAATGACTGCATGGTAGCAAATGGTTACATGATTGTGGGAGACGCAGCGTGGATGCCTAAACCGCTAGACGCAGGGGGGATCGGTCCTGCAATTATTGCAGCGACAATCGCAGGCAAAGATGCGGTTGCGGCGCTAGAAGCAAATGACACTACTGAGGAGGGTTTGTGGGAGTTCAACAAGAATTATGTTAAAGAGTATGGCTACAAGACTGCTGGCTTGGAAGTTTTTCGACGATTGCTACAAAGTCTGACGAATGACCAAATCGATTATGGCATGAAACATTTCCTCTCAAAAATGGATGTTGATAAAATAACGAATGGCGAGCATCCAGAATTTAGCACTGTAAATAAAGTGGGAATGCTAATTCGAGGTGCACTTAACAGGAAACTTGCAGAAAATCTTAAGCAAACTGCGATAGCTAACGAGGAACTAGTTGAGCATTATCGCAGTTATCCTGTCGATCCCGTGGACTTTCCGCAATGGCAGATAACGCTTCATAATATACTAAATAAATCTTTTACAAAATTTCGAAATTAGATAGCTCATTTGATAGCTAAACCCATACGGCCATAATTGTGTAAGTTGTCCGTCCATAGACGGCGTAAGGTAGTGACGTACGATTGTTCTAGTTAGAACAATCTCCAATTTGCTAGGTACAGTCAGACTTAAATGAAAAATAATCACGAATTACAGGTCGTTAAAAGTCAAAGGATGAAAGCATGCAATGAGGAATACTCAGATATACATCCCTTCCATCATACCTCTCAACTTTTGATTTGGGAACAATGTACTCACGAAATTTAGCACCATGATCTATTATTACTATGCTGTCACGATACTCGGCAATCGCGAAGCCACAAGGGCTTGCATCACTACTTACTACTTTTTTTGCTTTCGTTATTTCTCGCCAGTCAAAAGGGTCCACACCATTTCACCTTCAGTCAATTAAAGTATATCTGCGCTCCTATACTGAAAATTATAAAATACTTGAGGAAGATAACTCAGTTAGACAAGATTATTTGACAATAATGATTCATGTTTTGTGCAAGAGCAGAATGGACCACGTCAATTAATCAGAACTTACAACCCACGTAAACAATTTGCACTCGGTACTGAATCTCAATCTCACCGTATAAATTGAAGCCAGGATTTCTTCCCTGGTATCAAGAGGTTGATAAAGTAATTGCTCATCTTACGCAAGACAAAAGTTCCATTTGCAAATAAAGGAGGGCAAAAAGCCAAGCGCGCTTGTTCCCGTGAATTGTGTTGGGGTACTAATTAGCTTCGAGGTTTACAGATTCCGGCTATATATAGCATGCAATTTACTTAGAATGGACAATCATAAACGAACGCTCTCACGTTTAGGAATGAATTAAATCTAATTAAATTCGGAGTTGTAAGGGACTTCAGTTCGATCGACAAATAACAACTCATTGGCCCGACAAAGTCATCATTTCTGATTTAGGCAATTTCCTCTATCAATGCTGCTATTAATGCTCCACAGGTAATTGCTGAGATTTATAAACCTATTAAGGGGTATTAGACAGGCAATTAAGTATGGGCGGCAGAAAAAGAAAAACGGTAATAAGACCACAACGGAAGACTCGAAGTACTCAAGGACGTTGTCCAAAGTGCAGTACCATTGTCAAGTTCCTTGTAAGTGGCCCGGTTGGTAAGGAAATCTATGAATGCAGTGGCTGTATGACAAAATTTCCGATTGATGACCTATAGCAAGGATATTTCTGAACGAAATGATCTTTTAATACAAGGACTTTAGCTGGAAAGAACTTGCGTATCAGTTCCCCTATTTTTGAAGATTACTTTGCTACCGATTAGGTCACTGACTAAATGCTAGCAGCCGGTTGTAGATATGAAAGCTAGTTACCTTCTGCATTACGCTGAAAAAGGTTGTACAAATGCAGCATAGCTTGGAATGATATTAGAATTGGAGCCTACATTAGACTACGCTACTTATTTAGACATATTAACTGGGTTACATTGCAATAGCATGCTTCAAATTCAGGACTGAAAATATACGTTATATATGAGATGTGTAGTCAATTTAGAAAGCAAGGACTTGAATAGAGAAATTATAGTAGGTTGAAACGAAATTTGCTTAGGGCTGATAGTTCAGGGGTAGAATGTGCGCTTCGCAAGTGCAAGGTCGTGGGTTCAAATCCCACTCAGTCCATCACGAATCAGCGTCAATGAAAACTAATATTTCCCATTAGGGAAATGGTAGATCTGATAAACGTGTCGTTAATCGTGGTTTTAACACCTCAGCACCCCACCGATTTTCGCGACTACAGCCTGCGTCAAACCGATAACGGCTACAGCCTGTTAAACATATACCTTCAAGTACTGGAATCCAGAAGTAAGTGACTTCAGTCAATAAAATTGAATTTATTCCTTGAGCCAGAAAATTAGCTACAAAAGCTAACATCTATTAAGATTAAGGCCAATAGCAAATTTGACTAGAAAGACTTTAAACTGGATCATAAATCTTACTGGCATAAAAGGAATACAGTTGAAATGGATAAAAGAACCACATCAAGGGCAGCAGTTGGATACGAAAATTTCAACAAGTGCTACGGAAGATACAAGTGTGATCTATCATAATACAAAAATCTACCTAAAAAGGCGATTGAGCAATAGGCTCTATTTTCCTACGTTTGATAATTAGGTTCGCAGCTATTGCCGGTAATGCATGATAAGAGGATGTCAGAAACCTGAAACTAATAGATAACGATCGAATGTTATTGTAACTGATTAACAGAATGGCCCACCACGCTATCACCCTTCTTTAGTAGACAACATGCACAATTATTCTCAAAACATACCTTGGCAATATCATGATTGCAAATAGGGCATATGCATACCTGTGACGAGTCTCTACTTCCTCTGGTCTTCTTTTCCTGTTGTCTCGACTTGGAGTCCACATATAACCAAAGAAAGACGATGGGTAAACCGATGACTAGGAATACTACGATAGTGCGTACCGGGATTCTCAGAACAAAGAGAGAAAGGCCAAAGCATAACGTACCAAGTCCAAGGATTGACAGCCAACGAGTTGCGGTGTCCATTTAGATCTACCTACTTTTTAATGCAGTTCTCTAGTTATTATGGGGTGTAAATTTGTCCATAAAGCTCTACACGACAAAAGCAAGCTAGGTATTTAGACTTTCTCCTTGAAGATTTAATTTGCACTAACTTCGACACTGAAACAGCAAAGTTGCTCTTGCAATCATCATTACGGTCAAGTTGGGTATCGGAACGTTGATGAAAGAATAGGGATATACTCATTTACTTGTATTTTGTTTGGATAGTGTTATTTACTTTGTGGTGTAGAATTGAGATATTTAATGTCTTTTCTTTTATCTTAAGACCTACCTACGAGATGGTGTGACTCCGAAACCAAAACTAATATCTATAGTAATAATACTAATAGCTAACCTAGCTGATACTGCATTTGTTAAAGAACCTACTAGATATATAACGGTTATTACTATAGTTACTACTATGATTAATAATGTAACTATTACGACTCTGACTTCATTCGATTTTTCATAATCAGTCGTCACTTCCAGGAAATCGAGAGCCTGACTTGACTATAGCAAATAAGATACTTCCTCGTGTCTGGTGATCAAATGTCAAGCTGGGCTTCAGAGTGGAAACTGAGAGGAGGTAAATAAAATTAGATTATCAACATTTGAGGCTTTGGTTCCTATTGTCAGCATTATTCCAATTCACGCGAGTAGTATATAATCATTGAAAATTATTGTATTTTAAGCACTATTTACATACAAGAAGCGCAGAACAAAATTTAGGATTCAAAGCGCGGTTATTCTCTGTTTCATTAAATGTAATCGTTATTAGAAAGGAGCGCACCGTTAATGTTTATATAAAATGCATTTTAATCCAAGATGAATTTTGAGGTTTCAAAATGTATTTTTTAAGGTTAATTCGGTACCATTTTATGGAGGCAAATCAAAATAATGTTTCGTGAGCCGTTATGGACTCGATAGGGGTCACACCTGAAGAATGATCAATTTTTTCAAGCGATGGAAACCTAAGGGGGATATGTACAGTTTGAAATGTTTCCAATGCGGCTCAGGCTTTCTCTCAAGTTTCAATCTCGAGGCACCGATTTGTGGCAAGTGTATGCAGAGAGCCAAGTCATTAGATTCAACACTTGACTTGGACCATGCGTGTAGCAAATGTGGAAAAAAGGGCGTCATATATGGAAAGACTATGTGCCATTCATGTTATTTCGGATTTGATAATGGTGAGGGAAGATAACTGGAAGTCAACTGTTTACGCTTGATTATGCAGTTTTATATGATCTCTAAATTTGACAATATAATGCTTGTTGTTCGATAAACAATTTGACAATTGAACTAATGCTTCGATAAAAGATCCTCTAACATGAGATGACTCAAATAGAAGTCTCACTATGCATAAGTCGTAAAAAATTAATGGGCCTAACAAATCCAGCATTGGAAAAACTATGTGAAGAGATATTCTCTCTAAATGCGGGAATTCGCTTCGTAGGG
>JAICVW010000542.1 GCA_025935105.1 Nitrososphaeraceae archaeon | reverse complement strand
CACGTTTGGAATTAATGACAGAGTATTCTGTGACATTACCTGAAGTTTATTCCAGTTTATATTCACAATCTGCTGCTTTAATGCCAAACTGAGCCACTTCATATCGCAGCGCTTCTGATAATCCTTCGATTGCAAACTCATTGCTCCAGTGCCATTCATTGACGACTGTGATCCCCGGGCCCAATCCCCTACTATTTTGTAGCGTTCCTCCATCTACAAAATATGAATTCTTCAGATGTTGCAGGAACGACAAAAGGAACATTGTCTTGGCCGATGCGGTGTCGGATTAGGAGTATGTGATTCGGTTCTTCTCATCTTAGTGCCAAAGCAAATAATTTCTTAATAGATTCATGTCCAATCATTTTATTGATCACCGATGCTATTCTCTCTTAGCTTCGTTAAGAATAATTTCTGAAAATCATCATCCCTAGTAATCTGGAGAGATAGCATAAATATTGCCTAACCTCTTAGAAAGATTAAATTCCATTCACCACCATACTACTATCCAGTATTTCTGTAGCTGCCTTCATGTCATGAGTGTTGTTGTTGTTTTGGCAGCCGTAATAATGACTAACTGATAACGGAATGTCTTTTTTGTCTGTTAATACATGTCTTTTAGTTCCTAGTTTACCCCTGGCAGTAGGATTGGGAGCTGTCAAATCCCCCCTAAAGGTGCCTTTATAGATGCACTGTCAAATCCAGCTAATACGTTTGAGATCATAAACTTTCAATTGTTTAACACACAACACAAATTCTGAAATACTTTAGCTACTATCCATCCATTTCTGATGTGGAACCAGAACCATCTATACTCCTTTGGCAGCATCTTCCACTGACAACCAGTACTCCTCTAAATGGTACCACAGGGCGTCCAATAGTTTTGTATGGTTTTTCTGTAGGAAGTATTACCTTGATCTCATCCCATAAGTCATCTGGAATCTTTCTAATGGGTGATAGAAGTTTCCTTCTCCTGTAGTAACAAGTCACATGTACATAGATAACGTCTTCAAGCTATATTCCTATCTATTTTTGAGCTAGACTCTAAGTCATCAAGTTGCCGCCCAAGCGGAATAGTCGTGCTAGATTTCAGTACCTTAAATGCTTAAATGCAAATCCGACAAAATAGAGCGCACATTCTATAAACTCAAATTTATTACATAAGTTTTTATTCTATTCTTCTTCAACCATAGAAATTGAGGCTTCAATTTCAGGCCAAAGTTGTGTCACCATATCAGGTGTATTCGTTTTAATCCAATCAGCCATAGCTCTCTCTTCCGATAAACTTTCTGATAGAATAGCTATTGCACTTCCTGCATTCATCCGTTCAGCTAAATGCGTAAGCATATCATAGAGGATAATCTCTGCATTCTCTACTATTGCATCCTCTTTAGCTGCTATGAGCTCTGACTCCGCAGAAGTCATCATCTTTTGGAATATGTTTGCTAATGATTTAGGAGGCGTGGGAATTGGCAATTGTGCTTTATCCTTAGTAGCACTTCGTTGGCCATTGCCAAAATCTGAAATCAATTGCTTTAATCTCTCCTGCTGTCTTTTTGTCTCTTCTAAGTGTGCTTGGAGTCGTTGTTTTACATTTTTTATCTTAGTCTGTTTTATTCGTGACTGAAGCCGTTGTACTGCTGCATTTTCTATAGCTAAAGCTTCATTTAAGTGCAAGTTAAGTTTCTGAGCAGATGTAGCTCTTTTTCCTTTTTGTCTTGAGGATATGGACATATTACTTCTTGATCTTAATTTAGATGTTCTTTTTTTTGCCATCCGTTAATATGGAACCTTGAAATGTATATATTGCAACATTTGTATTAACGGTTTGCTACAATGTATGAAAACTATGTAAATAAGAATGCGTAAAGCTGAAAGGAGGATTCATCAAGGCAATAGCTTTAATGAATCTGGCACACCCTATCGAATTTTTCTATTAATAGTCAATCGATTTTCTAGTCCAATCTCATGTATTATTATAGTTCAGACCTTCAGGAGCAATTTAATGATTCGGATTCTGCGGATATTGGATAGAGTTTGGGGTAAGCTTGCTCATGTTCAAAGCCAGACTGTTATTTAGATGTCTGGATATGTTTCTAATGGTGACTTCTGTTACTCCAGCTGCTTGTGCGAAAACAGCCTGTCCTATAGCGTCATATCCATTAATCAAACAGGATCGATAAAGAATTGTGGCGGCAAGTCCCATAGGATTCTTTCCAGCTGATATATTACTTTTAGTCGCGGCATTCATGATAGTAACTGCATCGTGTTTTATCTTCTGGTTTAAATTAATTTGATTAGCTATCCTAGCAATACACTTCAAAGGATCGACGATTGGGATTTTCAGGTCAAGATCAAATATCATATTTCTATACTCCCTTGAGACAGCTCTTTTTTTGACGTTGCTAATTAAGCAAATCTCTTTGAGTGTTCGAGAAATTCCCTGTTGTCTACATGCCAAATAAACCGCAGCAGCTATTACTATCGTTATTCCTCTTCCCCGTACTAGTCCTTTTTGACGGGCTTTTCTGTAAATATAAGCTGTTGTCTCGATCATTGAGCTTGGTAGCCCGAGTTTATCCTTTAATACATTAAGTTGACCAAAAGCAGTACGAAGGCCTTTGTTACCACTAGCTTGGCTTCTAACATCCCATATTCTCAATCTTCTTATTGATATACGTGCAGTTGAATCCAAGACCTTTCCACTAGCATCTTTATCGCCGCTTCCAATCATAGTATACAATCCCATGTCATAATGAGCTATAGAGGTAGGAGCTCCTGTTCTTTTTCTATTTTTTGATGTTACAGTGTCTGGGAATTCACGCCATTCTTGCTTTGTGTCTTGAATTTTATCAAATAGAACTAAACCGCATTGACTGCAGACCATCTCACCTGTGTCTAGGTCTGTAATGATACTATTCCCTGCGTCGCAGGCAGAACATACAATT
>JAICVW010000066.1 GCA_025935105.1 Nitrososphaeraceae archaeon | reverse complement strand
ATGCCGACTACATCTGTCGACTGCCCAAAATGCAAGAATGACTCGGCATACTGGTGGCTTCTGCAGACTAGATCTGCTGATGAGCCCACAACCCAGTTCTATCGTTGTACTAAATGCACCCATACGTGGAGAAATTACGGATGAGTGTATTCCATTCGTCGAATTTTCTCGAGATATTCACATCGGTTAAAATTACGTGGCTTCCAAACTCCAAGTCTATTTAGGAATCTTTAAAGTAAGTGGATAGATGCCTTAACATAGAATTGAATTGGTTTTTGTAGCAAAAACAAGATCTCCTGACGAATGGAAGGTTATTTTATCTACGATCTCTACGCTTGTTGACGAGGCAACTTTCGAGGCTACTGTTGAGGGGATCTCATTCAGGGGAATGGATCCTTCACATGTGGCGCTTATAGATATTCATTGGCCAAATTCGACCTTTGAAAGATACGAATGTGATGATTCGGTGAAGTTTGGTGTAAGAATTGACGAATTGTCAAAGCTAATTAAAAGGGCTAGCAAGAGAGATTCGATCGAGGTGAGTATGTTGGAAGATGGTTTATTAACGATTAGAACGCACAATGATTATCAAAGGGAGTACAAAATAAGACTCATAGAGAGTTCCGCAAGCTCAACGCCTTTGCCAAAGTTGAACTTTAACTCAAAGGTGGTGCTATCAGCGACTGAATTTGACAAGGTCTTGTCCGATGTCCAAGTAGTATCTGAGTATATCTCAATTGAAACTGAAGCCAAACTCGTGAAATTTCGCGGAAAAGGTGATTCCGGCGAAGCAACCATCAGCTTAAATTCAGAGAGTGTCGGGCTGGAAGAAATTGACGTGAAGGAAATTAGTCAAGCAACATATAGCCTCGATTATCTGACGAGGATAACCAAGGCAGTAAGTTCTTCAGGAGGAACTATTGCGGCCGAGTATTCTACTAAGATGCCGCTGAGGCTAGAATGCAGAATAGCGAATATCGGTAGAATTCATTTTTACCTTGCTCCTAGAGTGCAGGACTAGATCTGTTATAGCAGAATTTCTGCCCATAGTACCGGTGTGTAGAAGGGTAGTGGCATTGATATCATTTTCGATTTAGATGGTTATGATGCCGTTCTGCTAATGATTCAGCGTAATCGAAATACGATTTGAGCTAATTATTCCAATTGCTGCAATTCTTCAGAAATAGTCTCAAAAGAGAATTTAAGCCGTTAACACTAATTGTTGTTGCTGTATTTAGTTCAAGGGAATATATTTATGCGCCAGTCCACGTTAGATCAAAGTAGGTAAATAGTTATGAAGCAATATTTTCCGGTCAAGCCTAAACAAATCCAATGGACATTATGGTGGGCGCCCAGGTACGTATCTCTTCAGTTGTATTTAGGCGAGTTCTTGATGAATTTGCACGATAGCGATTCGTTTCCATTCATCCAGGGTAAGTTATCAAAAGCATAGATAAAAGGCAAGCTTTATTATCTATGAGCTATACCCACAATCTCTCCCGCATTTTTCAAGTCTTTTTTTTCCAAATACATCTTGAGCCCTGCCGTAATACTTCTAAATACACCTAAACCTTCATAGGCTATCGCACTTCCTATCTGCACAGCAGCTGCACCAGCAAGCATAAACTCCACGGCATCTTCCCATGAGAAGATGCCCCCGCAACCTATTACAGGCACGTCGACTTCCCTGTAGATCTCATAGACGCATCTGACTGCTATAGGCTTAATACATTTACCGGATAATCCACCGATCCTATTGCTTAGAATCGGGTGTCCACTTTCGATATCTATTGCCATGGCCCGAATTGAATTGACAGCAGTAATTGCATCGGCGCCTGAGTCAGCAGCGACTCTAGAAATTTCGAGCAAGTCTGCATTTCCGATTCCAACCTTAACAAATACGGGTTTTGCGGTAGCAGACTTTATGGTTTTTACGACTTTTCCCACCATTTCTGGATCGTCTCCAACTTCTAATCCTAACTTGGCCACATGAGGACAGGATAGGTTAATTTCGTATCCTGAGGCTTTCGAGTTGCCAAAACTAGTTATCAATCGTGAGAAGTCGTATTCAGAAGATCCGATCAAGCTTATTATTAACGGGGTACTAAAGCTAGTTGACGATTCAGCCGAGAATGCCTCTGCTCCAGGGTTGGCTAGGCCTACGGCGTTTATATAACTTCCCCCTTGCAAACAAACAACTGTTGGATTCCTATATCCCAATATATGCTCGTAACTGATCGATTTGCTCACAACCGCTCCAGCATTGACTCTGTCAATTCTTTTGATCATATCCTTAGAAAGGCCCAAAAATCCAGAAGCAAACATGGTCGGATTTCGCATTTCTATTCCGCCTATCTTTACCCCGAGTATGTTAGATTTTGTGCCTCTCTCTTCCATTGCTAAATCATCCCAGGTCGTTTTGCAAGTGGCTCAGCCGGATTATTGCATCGAAACGAAGTCTTTAAAGTTTGACCATAAAATATTACAAAAGTGTCTTGGACCAGTATTATTTCATGTACGTTCACCACATTCGTCAAAGTACTGTAAGTCCTTGCCTCAAATCTATATTTGTTTTTGCTATTCTCACATGTATGCAGTAATTGCATCGAATTGAAGTTACACTCTAAATCCGAACAAAATTATGACACCGATCAACTATAAAGTCGTAGTAAAGTATAGACCCGAGATATCCTCTCCAACATTTCATCGGAATAAGATCCGGATGTACAATCGGAGCTGCTCCAACCACTGGTGGAGAATCAATAAATAGCCTAGTTTGTTGTCTCTTTAAATCATGCATGAAACGCCAATATTACACGTCGATAGCAGTTAGGATGAGAGAATGAATGTACACAAGCCAAATAGATAACGACTTTGCTCAGAGCATTAAGAAAGGATTAGGAAGCAGCAGTCAGAAACGTGTAGACTCAAAATATTTTTATGACACGGAGGGATCGGTGCTTTTCGAAGAAATTTGTCGTCAGCCGGAATACTACCCGTGGCGGGTTGAGGCGTCGTTGATTAGACAGCGCTCCAAGAAGATAATTGGAATGTTTGACGATAATTTTGCGTTAATCGAGCTTGGCAGTGGCAGTTCCATTAAGACAAAGATACTGCTACAAGATCTTACGTTGGCACAACAACGTGTGTATTATTTTCCTATAGACGTTTCGAAAGAGATACTTTATAGGGCGACAAGGGAACTCGGTTCAGAATTTCCTAATCTTCGGGTTGCTGGCATTCCATCAGAGTATGTCGAGGGAGTTAATCGAGCAAATAAACTGATTTCTTCTAACCCCCAAATACCTAATAGGAAATTGATAATATTTTTCGGATCAAGCATAGGGAATTTTGAACCAAAAGACTCAATTTCCTTTCTACAACAAATAGGATCAAAAATGGATAAAAATGACATGCTAGTAGTTGGGATGGATCTTCAAAAGGATAGATTCATTCTGGAAGAGGCTTATAACGATAGCATGGGATTCACAGCTAAATTTAACTTGAATCTTTTGACTCGGATAAATAGGGAACTGGACGGAAATTTTAACAACCACCACTTTGTTCATCACGCCTTTTACAATTCTGAGCTCAAGAGAATAGAAATGCATCTGTTGTCTACCCAGGAACAGCAAGTATATGTAGGGAGGTTAGGCGAATCTTTTGGCTTCCAGAGAGGAGAGACGATCCACACGGAAAATTCGTATAAATATTCATTGGAAGACATAAAAGGTATAGCGGAGAAATGCCATTTTACTCTCAAAACTACTTTTATTGACAAGAAAAACTGGTTTAGCCTGGCTGTCTTTTCTCCTGTTTGATATCTTACCTACATTATCTAGTTGTCATAGAATTATAAATTGAGCCTGATGAAACTGTAGATACGTGCGAAACGATACAAATTCTATCATACACTAGAATCTGTCAAGTACAATTAGACCGAAGAGCTTCGGTTAGCCCACAATAAAATCGAAAAGGTACTTACGGCTGATCCCGCTATGCCAGAAATTAACCCTCCAATTACAACCTGGTTTAAGAAGCTCGGCACGTTAAGAGCAAACCAATGAGCTATATTGGGTAAAGACAGATAGCCAACAAACCCTATCCCGAATCCCAATAGCCAAAAGGCAAAAATTGCAATTCTTCTAGACATTGGCTTGCTCCCATTTCAAGCACAGGACACTGAAGCCCAATTTGTGAACATCGTTTATCAGATTTTGCATGTTCTAAATGATTCAATTCCGTAATAAGCATGGTTGTCAGCTTTTGTAATATACACGACAAAAAAGATCCTTGATGAAGGCTAATCCTGTTTCTTTTTAAAGCTCCTCAGCAGGAGGAAGGACTAAAAAAACTTCTGATTATGGTTAAATGTTGTGACCATTTGAGATATATAGAATCATTTACACCTACTCCCAAATGGGTGTTGTAATCCATGGCCACAGTTTTACACCAGTTAACCTATATAGTAAGCGTAGTATATCGGTTGATATTTCACTGTGTAGATGTTTAGGTTGTGTTGCTCCTTTGGATGAAATTCACAGCAAAATTGCCCACAGTTTGTGTACAATTGATAGATCGGCTCAAAGTCCGGGGATAAACGTTATCCAAGAGGAGTTAACTTCAGAATGAATTCAGCTGAATACTATACGCATTGCCCGGAATGCGAGTCGACTCTTATTCATGATTCTGCGATTGGGGAATATATCTGCCAGAAATGTGGCTGCGTTGTGATGGATCAGATTGACGATTATGGACCGGAAACTAATTCAACGGATTTTGATGAACGAAGTAAGAAAACACGTGCAAGTGGATGTACCAGTCTGTCTTTACATGATTATGGCTTAAGAACTGAAATCGGTTTGGGCTCTAAAGATTATAGTGGTAGATCAATAGATTGCCAAATGGTGGAGCAAATGAATAATATGAGAAGGTGGCATTCGAGAATAAGAGTAGCTACCCCTAAACAGAGGAGATTATCAAACGTCTTATCGAAGATTAATGAAGTCTGTTCAGCTTTGTGTTTCCCAAAAATCCTAGTTGAAACCTCTGCAATGATCTATCGAAACTTTGAAAACCTGAGTGGAGCGAAAGGTAAATCCATAAATTCTATGGCAGCAGCGACGATATACTTGGCCTGCAAAAGATGTTCTATAGTCAGGTCTTTAGAAGAAGTTGTTTTGGCAACTGGAGCGTCGCCACAGGACCGATCTAGTTTAAAATTGGCATCCAAGTATTATAGAATGATGGCTATGGAAATGGGTGTGTTTACTGACACTATGCAGACTGTTGTACGTCCCTCTAACCGGCTACCAAGCGTAGCTGTGGCAGTAAATTCACGACCTGTTATCATTTCATCGTCTTCAGTCGCATCTTCATGCAGCATTCCAATACCCGTGACCTTGGCGATAGATCATTATATTGCCAAACTCGCAAATATGTCAAGGATTGATGCAAAGGTGGAAAGATTGGCAATAGAAATTGCTCACAAGTCAAACAGCCACTTATTAGTCGACGGTAAATCTCCTAATGGCATAGCTGCAGCTTACATTTATCTTGCCGCAATTTTGCTTGGAGTCAACCTTTTACAAATAGATCTTTCAAGCCTCGCCGGGGTAACTGAGGTTACTATCCGTAATAGATGCAAAGATATATTGACAAATTTCAGGGTTGCTATAACTGTAAGGCCCATGGTAAAAGTGACTTCATTTTAAAAGCCACCTCTTAAACACGGGTATATTAGTTCGACTTCGGTCACACTACTTATCGGTGGTTACTATCGTCCGGCTATGGTCCTGTCTGACATGTCAATTTAGCGCTCCATAAAAAAATTGAAGGTTTAAGGGTCTTTTTCACATTCTTCAAACATCCAGAAGGATTCAAATGGCGATTTTATCCATGCGATGCGGAAATAAATTCAGGTATCAAAATCTTTATACCAAGGACTTTTAATACGAAACCAAAAGATGTCAGCGACTGCATGTCTATCTCATAAAGAGGATGTCGACGGCGTAGTATCTGCCGCGTTGATAAAGGCTGCGTTTGAAGCTAACACAGTTGTCCTGACGGATTATCAGAACATTATCTCGAAATTGGATAGATTTGCATCACCTGATTTATTGCCTAAGCTTAGCCGGCTTTTCGTAAGCGATCTAGGTTTAAGCAAAAAAAATGAGGGTGAATTTGTTGAGATACTGGGAAAAATGGTCTCTACTAAGACTAAAGTTGTATACATTGATCATCACGATTTGAGCGCAGATGTGGCGTCTCTTTTAAAGAAAATGGGTGTTTTACTTGTTCATTCGGTTGATGAATGTACCAGCGTGCAGATCTACCAAAAATTCAAAAAGAGGCTGTTGCCTCATGCTGCTTTTTTTGCCGCGGCAGGTTCTTTAACCGACTATATGGATAACAGGCCAATAGCATCTGCCATTGTCTCAAGGTACGATAGGCAATTTTTGATGCTGGAGTCGACTGTTCTTTCATATATAATCTCGGCAAAACAAAATGACGATGAATTTTTGATTGATCTTGTCAACTCTCTGTCTGAAATGAAATATCCTCACGATATAAAAGGCGGTTTTTCAATCGCCGAGAAATATGCACAAAAGGTTTCGGAGGCTATCAGAAAAATAGAAGGATCCATAATCAAGTCCAAAAATATAGCTTACGTGCAAAACAGTATGGCACTTTCTGCAAGTGGGATTGTAAACTTTGTTCTTGGATCATCTGATAGACAAGTTGCTATAGTTTATAAGCTGAAGCAGGAAGTAGACTCCTATGTTCTGTCCATCCGTGGCAACAAATCTTGCAGGGTGCACCTTGGCAGAACTGTTAACCAAATAAGCTCCGAGTTAGGAGGGAGTGGAGGTGGACATGATATGGCATGCGGCGCCATTATACCAAAGGATAAGCTAGATCAATTTATCTCTATTTTGGACAATCATCTGACTTAGTGGGATTGATTTCTAAATGTCACCGAATCCTAGATAAGTGAGTAAGTGAGTGTGCTGGCGGTTGTGTGGATGACAAACAAACCTGCGTAGAATTTATAAGGGTTAATAATTTTAAAGTTTATTCTTGGGCGGCGGCAAAAAAAAGCCCTTGGGATCGAACAAGGGCTCTGGAACTTCTAATAGTGCAGAGGCTAAGCAAGCGAAGAAAGAAGAGGCTAAAAAGCCAGCAGGGAAAATCCAGCAGAAACAAAAGCTTTCTGTTCTAATTGAAGAATCTCAAGGTAGGAAGGCAATTCAAGATATGAAAGCGATTACTATACAAGCACTTGCACGGGTCGTTGGCGTAAAGATCTCTGTGGCTAACTCTTATCTTAGATCATTGGAAGGAAAAGGTATAGTCAGCAGCGTGGGAGGATATAGCGGTCACAGAGTATATCAGTTGAATCAATCGTCCTGATCACGTCTCAATATCATCACGTCACCTGGCCCAGCACTTTCTGCAACGTCCAGGTTCATAGTAATCAATCCTAAAGGATTCATACTGTATGCTACTTTGTCTTTAAGGAAGATACAAAGTGATCCGTTGGTTGATAGGTAAGCCACTTCACCAAGTTTAAAAGTAGACCTTTGCTTTTCCTTGCCTAACCTTAAGCCGGTTTCAGCATATATGATATCCTGATCCATTTTGTGAACTCTGCCCTTTATGGGGAGATGGCTTAGCAGCGCTGAGGCAGTAAGAGGTGACAAATGACGAACAATCTCACATTTCATTAGCCCTTTGGACACAATCTCTAAAACGAGGGGAACTCTGGAGACACTTTTAACCATAGGTGTGTGGTGCGATATTCGTTAGCTCCTGCGGCATTAAAAAATTCGCAACATTTAATTATATATTTGTTATCTTTTGGAGCATTCTTGGTGGCTAAAGATTCCAGTCAAAGGACTTCAAAAATTAGATCAAAGACTGTAAAACGAACCCAGCCTACAAAAAAAACCATACCTGATAGCGGGACGTCCACCTCAGTAAAAAAAATAGCCCCGGAACCGGAAGCTAAAAATGAAAACCCAAAAATACAATTGGAAGAACCGACATTCGCGAAGTCCACTCGTCCAATAGAAGAAGTAGTTACCTATGACGAACCAGATTTCTTACTAATGGAGATATCTTCTGATGGTCCACAAGTCCTTATCGGGCCTAGAACCATAACTAGGTTCGAAAAGGCAAGAATCATTGGTGCAAGATCATTGCAACTTTCATTAGGAGCTCCCTCCTTCATCATTGTACCAACTCATGTTAAAGACTCAGTCTCCCTGGCTACTGCTGAGCTGCTTGCAAGATCGCTCCCAATATCCATTAGGCGCGTTCTACCCAACGGATTATACCAGGACATCCAGATTGACTGGCTGAAATGACTATCTTATAGTCAAGTATTACCTATCTCATCACTGCTCGACCTTTATGAGTCCTCTCATTTCAGGATGGATACTACAGTAGTATGCGAATGTTCCGATCTTATTAGCAACGAACGTCTGAGACTGGCTTTCAAAATAGCCTAGGTTCCTCGTGTGTACGTTAAAGGCATCAATATTCAAATTATGTAAAGATCGTGTATCTGCGTCTTCGTTTATCAAATGAATTGAGTCAAGCGCCCCAAGTTTTAAGGTAATCATTGGACTGTTATATCCGCTAGTATTAACTGACCGTGCGGCTGTTGACGACTGGCTTGTGAATACGTAACCAGTTTGAGGAGAGTATGCAGCCTTCATGAATGTGTTCACAGGAGGGGAAAAAACTGGAACATTGCTGTTAACTGGGATCAATGAATGTACTCCGAAGTATGCAGCAACTACAACGATGGCCGCAATTCCTGCAAAAATTGCGATAGTATATTTATATTTGGCGAGCAAGAACTTTTTATCTTTGAGATTTTGTTGGCGCCTACCTTTCTTTGGCATCCAAAAAACAAGCCCGTGAAGCTTATATTTACTTAATGATCTATTAGCTCATGAAAATTGTTTGACTACATAACCAGGTTAGTTATTAGACCTATGATTTGCACTTAGGAAATGAAGAGTAGAGCCGACCGTCGATTTGAGTTCTAGTTATTTACAAATCAGGAATAACGGTCGAACGACCTTCAAGAGCTGACCAGTATGCATTAATGTAGATACTCGAAATTTATCGCAATATTGAATTTGGCTGCACGGCAATGTAGAATTTTTGATAACCTCGAGAGCAAAACTTAAATTTGCAGTTCCAAGGATTTGCTACTGGTCTAAAATTACAACCCTTCGTAGAACTTACTTCGGGGACCGTGGCATGCTTTTGCTAGAGGATGGTAGCGTGTTCAAAGGGAT
>JAICVW010000096.1 GCA_025935105.1 Nitrososphaeraceae archaeon | reverse complement strand
GTTCCTTCCAAAAGGATCACCTAATTTAAGTGCAATAGAAGAATGTTGGAGACAAGGAAAAAGTGATCTATTGTTATCAAAATATTATCCCAGATTCACAAACCTAAAAACAGCTATTGCAAACTACTATAGGACGAGACACTTCGGCTTAAACATCATCAAATACTCGATGAGAGGGTCCATGAACTTATGTTAATGGGTGTAGTTCATAAACTTATGTAATAAAAAAAATACATAGACGACAAGGACCTCAGAACTTATCAGTATTACTATGCCTGACCAACACTTAATATCATATGGCAATCAGAGATTTCTAATTAATAATAGAGTTCTAATAGCAAGGCATTGACTTGTCCTATTTACTCACATTAATAACTTGACCCATGAGTTTAATGTGGAGACAATATCCAAAATTACCTCCAGTTTCTTCTGGTATCAGGTAGGTTTTTAGATGATAAAAACTGGCTTGAATAAGGATGTCTAAAACATTTGAAATACTCCACGGCCATGCAACTCCTAATGGTACAAAGAATTATACAAATTATGCAATACAAAAGAGGGGGAAGCCGGCTTCCCACTTTCGTTTGTTCGATGGCCTGTCCTTGTCAAGTATTGGAATTGGAACTTATCTTGGTGATACGACAAAAGAAGACGATGAAGATCTTGAAAATGCCATTTATAAGTCTGTCAGCACAGGTGCCATCAACATACTAGATACTGCCATAAATTATAGAGCCATGAAATCAGAAAGGAGTATAGGCCGTGGATTATCACGTCTAATACATGATAACATCATTTCAAGGGATCAGGTATTTATCTGTACTAAGAATGGCTATATAACAAATGATGGTGATTATCCTGCAATTGATGTAATGGAATATTTACAGAGAATGTACATCTCCACAGGAATTATCAAAGCAGAGGACATTAGCTCTGGCTACAATGTACTCAATCCTGCGTATATTGAAAGATGTATTGATAAATCGCTAACGAATATGCATTTGAGTACAATTGATCTGGTTTACATACATAATGCATTTGAGAGTTGGTATGAGGATGTTAGCAGAGAAGAATTCATTCAAATGCTAGCGAAAGTTTTTGAAGTTTACGAAAAATATCGTTCAAATAACAAGATACGATATTATGGAATGGCCACATGGACATGTTTTAGAGTAGCACCAGATAACAAGGAATACCTGTCCCTGGAGGAGATAGTTAAATTAGCAGAAAAAATTGGAGGCAATGAACACGGATTTCGCTTTATTCAACTTCCGTACAATCTAGCTTATAGTGAAGCATTAGTTCTCAAAAATCAAACTGTTGGTGCTGAAAAAGACTTAAACATACTAGAGGCTGCAGCAAGATTGCATATAGGAATATTTACAAGTATCCCATTATTTCAAGGGCGGTTACTTAGAGCGCGTATTCCGGACTATGGGGGATTAAGCGATCAAGTTGCAAAATTGATCCAAATAATTCGATCAAGTCCATCTATAATTGCACCATTGATAGGTCAAAAAAAACCAGAACATGTTGAACAGAATCTTAAAGTTTCTGACATTCCCCCCATGGACGAAGCACAATACCAGAAAGCGATTCAAATCCTGTTGAAGCGATGAGGAATTGAAGACGACAAGGTTAGATGCGATACCCGCATACAAACATGAGGCTATCTCAAGAAGGCATATGTGTCCAAACTCCAACACTTTCCCAACAGGTACGTCAAATGAAGACTGGAAATTGCTGTTGGTAATGATGAAACTACTACAACGACACTATCATCTATACCAATGCAGACAGGAAATAATGGTGGTAATACGGGGACTGAGTGTAACGTCCTTGCGCAGTTTGACCCTACTACTGCCCTAGCTGTGCCTCAGATAAGATAATGTGTATTATACATTTCTGAAGAAGTATTTGAATACTGGGGTATAAACAAAAGCTAGGACAGATTGACTTTGAAGCATCTCAGTAGTAAGGTAGGTACCTTATTTATAGAAAACCTCGTATTCTCTGCAAGTGCTGGTTGCCTATTTTATGCAGTTGTTATTGGGTTTTTTGTAGTTGGTCTTCCTATGCATCTATGCATTCCTAATACCCAGTCATAGGAACGCAGACTCTACTCTTGACTGCAACAATAAGGCTAGAGATCCGACTGGAGCTAGTTAATGTACTCGACTTAATAGCAGTATTGCCCGAGGCTCCGTTCAA
This sequence comes from Nitrososphaeraceae archaeon, assembly GCA_025935105.1. Classification (GTDB taxonomy): domain Archaea; phylum Thermoproteota; class Nitrososphaeria; order Nitrososphaerales; family Nitrososphaeraceae; genus Nitrosopolaris. Next base: position 5,600 of record JAICVW010000096.1, on the reverse strand, counting down.
ATCTGAAGGACTTGTGGTTTGTGCCAGAGGACTTGATGCAACCATACTGTTGTCGTATTGAATGTGCTGGTAAGTAGAAGTAGTAGCGATAAAGATTACCGTTCTAGTTGTTAAAAATAATAGGTTCATAATTGTGGTTTTACAGTCAATTATAAATGTTAACCATATGCTTGTATTACACGTGTATGGCCTGCGGCCACCGCTACCAGTGACCACAAGCATGTAGACTGCCACTCCACCTACTATGCAAAGCCATTATTATAAAAAGTTCTGTCAGGTCATTCTCATTATTATCGATTGAATGAAGTTATGCTAATCAGGTTGAAGATAAAGTTACCGTAGAAATAAGAAATCAGTTAGGAACTATGCAGGAAATTGAAAGAAGACAGCGACTATGCATTATTGTGGCAGATGTAGTGAAAATTCTATCTAATCTTGATCAATTGTAAAATGAAGCATTGCACAGCGTCGGACAAATAAGAAATCGAAATGCATATACGAGACCATAGAGAGCACAGCAGTAATATGAATATCAAAATCAGCAGCCTGTACAGGCAAGACTTTTCAGTTTTTCTTTTATCGCTTTTAGTACCACTAGCTGTTATTTGCTGTATTACAAACTATATCCAATTGGCAGTCGCAGAGACCCAAGATAGTATTAATAGTAATAATCAGACAAGCCTTTTGGGCCAGTTGGTATATGAAGTTCATGGAAAGATCGTGGGTCAAAGGGAGGTGGGCGTGCGGGGACCAGATGGTACGTTCAAGGTAGAAGTATCATATACAGGCACAGGAAGTTTCAAAGGAGTTAATGTAACTGAAATGTGGACATTTCTCAACACGCATAGACCAGATGGTGTCATTCAAGGCGTCGGACACGGTACGGTAACTACCAAAGATCATAGTGAAATTGCTAATGCAGAAGGCTATGGAAGAGGACACTTGGAAGCAGGAGGGAAAATCAAATATCCAACAGTACAGCTCTACAGTACTAATTCTACCGGAAAAGTATCATTTCTCAAGACCTTTATTGGGCTAAGCAAGTGGCAGGTTGACGACAAAGCAAAAAGTTATACCTACAAAATGTGGGAGCTAAATTAATAGACTTGAAATAAGATGTGCATGTGTAATGAACTGGATTACATAACGAGCTTTCAAGTTTAGTTTCAGCAAGTCCATAAACAGTGGTAGTTTGGTGAAGCCATGGCGATATAGCTTTTAATTTTATAGACTTGCGATGAAATTATTACTGCTACCGTAATTCATATAACTGATCATTTGCTAAAAGTTCCTACTCCGACAAGCGTGATTTCTCTGCAGATACTGTTGCTCGATTAGGTCTCTGCATTATCTTTTATTCTTTCTAATCTTCTACACAGTATTTTAAAGGATTCCAAAGCATCTGCTTCGATTACTCCTGGCAGATGTTCAATACGAGGTATATAATTGCTTATGACATAAAGGCCATGTATTCTGACTTCTATTTTAATCTCTTCACTTTGCATATCATCGGAAACTGACCTTTGAATAGTGTCTGTTTTGTTCTTCCAAAGGGTATTTCCCATCTCGGAATGAATTTTGAATCATTTGACATAGTTGTGAAATCTTCATTGCTACATCCTTCTCTAAATGTAACTTTAATCTTTTGGCCAGTTGGTATTAGCTGTAATAGTGAATACATCGTCAATACATGAAAACCACCATATCAGCCTTGAATATTCTGTCTTCTCTGAATGGTTCATTGGTCATTCTGGTTCTACATACTGGGCAAAGATAGATTCAGAAAAAAGAGATATTTCGCAAGATTGAACCCTATCTGACAGTCCTAAACAGAAGGGCAAGGTGCAGATATACAATGCAAGGTTGTTGTTGGTCAGATCGGATTGGCGAAGTTGGTTTTGTAAGAAAAAGCAAAAGATTTTGATTCTAAACTATTGAACCGTCGTCTATGATAACTAATAAGAAATGCCAGTCAATCATGTACTATGATAAATCATCATAAACAGACTTTACCATGAGTTAAACATTAGGAAGGTCGGTTGAAAGTTAATGTCTAATTCTTAGAACGCTGGAGCAAAAAGAACTGATAAGGGTAACTTAACAAATAAGATCAAGACTGGCAGCTTAGGGCTACTAGGATTGCTTAGGACTACCAGAAATATAGTCCTAATTGCCGTTGTAGTCGCAGTAGTCATAGCTGTAATTGGGTTCGCTAATGTATTAATTATAGTAAATGCTCATCATAATACGGTTATTTCACAGCAATGCTCCCAAACGCCAGTAAAGATGTTTGATAGTCTCAATGTGCCGAAATATTTCGTTGGGCCCGGGTACAAAGTCATCCCGATAAATCTAAAAGAAACTGAGGTTATGGTTACAATTTGCAAATAGATTATGGCTTATATTAAACATATAGTTAATAGTAACAATTGATAGCCTCAAAGGAGAAAATGTTAATGACTTCTAAAAAGAGAGCAAATTTCAAGAGGGATTAGTACCCTTGGTATTGAGAATTAAATAAGTATTCGATTATGTTGCCACACGTATATGATACATGCATGGATTTCCTTAACTATGGTTGCTGTCGTTTTTAATCTACAAAGGTGATGAATAATCAACAAATGTTCTAAGCGGCCTTAATCTACCAGGCCTGTGATTAATCTATCGTCTATGAAACGAATAGAGTCGATCAAATGTAACATGATTCGTGAAAATTTGACAGGCAACAATCCATAGAAAAAGAGAAGATACTAATCTTATACACGAACATCACTTTGTTCCTGCTAAATTAAAAGCCTATCCGAAAAGTCCTGTTGCTCTAAGTAATATATGTACAAGCAAAATGAAACATAGCCATGTAATTTTCTAGTCTTTTCTCCCATCGTATCGAAATCGTCTAAACCTATTCATCCAGGAGTGGCTTCTTTCAACAACCCAATGTCTAGCCCTGTATCAGAGTATTTGTTTACAATTAGCTCTATGTTCTCCCCTTAAGGGATATGAATAGTATAACCGTGGTATTCTAGTAATTCATACACTACTGGATAATCATATCCTTTATCCATACACATATCTTGTTTGCTCTAGCTGTCGGTTCTGGCCTATCAACTACTTAGTCATCTGGGAACCAGTTATATCAGCCTCAGCCTCAGTATCAACAACCACCCCAAAATGTAGGACCCCCTAGGAGCAAGTGGCCAGCAAAGTAGTCCAATTATCATCTTAGAATGTAAAAATGTTGTAGATTGCAATCCGGATACAACACAAAGAACTGATCAGAACGGTGAAGTGACAACTAGATGATGCTGAAAGGAGACAATGAGGTAGGGTCTGAGTTAAAAATACAAATGGGTTCTGCATATCGATACATACGTCAAGTGAAAATATTTCTGCTGGTTTAGCTGTAGCTAGTATTATTGTCCCGTTAGTACTATTAGCGGTCCTCCTCAACCCATTTCACAAAGCCTTGGGCACATCACCATCTTTTGAACTTCAAGAGTTGATCAATGAGAACCATAATTGGTCTCAAACTTATGGTAATTCAGAATCACATCTAAGGTCTAATTACACTGACATAAAGGCAGTTGATTATATTAGTGATGGAAAGACCTTAAATGCTACCTTTTGGTTGGCTTCCGGTCTTAAGAATTCTAGCCTTGCGACTTTTAGTCAACCATTCAGAAAGGTATCTTATGGCATACTCATTGATGCCGACTCCAACACAAAAACAGGATATAATGGAGCTGATTACGATTTCTATGTAGAGTCTGTTGGAGGAAAAGTGAGTGGATATCTGTATCAGCTATCTTCAACTGGTGGCTATAGATTAGTGGGATCAAAAATAAACTACACCAGACCTGTTGCCGATACTAATGTCCTCCCGGGCTCAATTAACCTATCATTCGACCTAGGCGCCATAAATTACCCTAGCGACTACAATCTCCTATTCTATACTGCAGAATCATACAAATCCAATGAAGTTAGACAATTTACCAGCTGGGTAAATATTCCTCCTCCTAGCCTTCAAATGACTACTTCACCAAGCAATATAACGATAAGGCAAGGAGAAGAACAGTTAGTTCCTGCCAGAATAAAGTCAACAACAGGTTTTTCAAATGATGTTATTAATATCACCCTGGCTGGTAATATCAACAAAAATTACGAGTCAGAATCAGGCTTTAACTCTAGTGAACTGCATGTTACTGTCCAAAGAAATCAACCACCCTTGTTCAAAATAGCCATTCCTTCACAAACTCCACTTGGCATCTACACTGTACCTTTAGTGGCAACTATAAGAGAGCCATCTATAGCTACAATAACAAAACCAATATCCATTAACCCAAGAGGTGGATTCATTGATCCAGAGTTTGAATTATCTAAAAAATATCCAACTGTAGGTTATATAACAAAGCCCATAAGCTTAACAGTTACAGTTATAGCGCCTAAGAGTATTGCTGATGTGTTTAGAGATTTTTGGGGTACATATGGTCAATTCATAGGCATCTTCGCAGGTGCATTCATAGGTGCATTTGCGAAAGTGATTTTTGACAGAAGCAAAAAGAAACACGAATATGCAGAATAGCTGGAAAAGTCTTAAGTCTTAATGAGGATAACTTGGGGATGGTATTCTGATTGAAGTCACATTTCAATGTTCTAAAAATGGTATCTCCATCCCCTCCCTGATGATAGAGGCATTAAGCCCCATCTTTTTTAGACAAAATACCAATTCCTTTTTATCCTAATGCCAATAGAATTCATTAGCACAAGCCCACAGCCCGTAATTTTTAATACTAATATATCCAATATTGATCAATACTTCTCCAGTGAGTAACATTGAAGCATCAGAAGATAATACAGAATCGCCCACTACTTATGGGAATGAGGCTTATAAAAAATATAGACAAAGGAAGAAAAAAGACAGATTATTAAATCAACAAACACAATGAATTAATAGAATACGGCACCCAAATTTTAGATACAGGCTAGAATGAGTGTTGGAAGATTGACCTGCTGCTCATTTTCGACATCTTGGTAGCTAAGCTTTCGGGGGCCTAAATTGTAGTTCAAACCATCGCGATGTACGTTAGAAATGTAAATTTGTAACCTTTAAGTTTGATAAAGTTGACTGGAACAAACGTTTATGTGTTTAGAAGTCGATCATGGAAACCAACCTTGTCCTTAATCCCTTGACAATGACATCCGGCTGAGTAATTCCATAACATTTGCGGCCCCTACTACTTGTAGTGACACCTGCAAGGCCAGCCACCTTCTCTTACCCAGGGGTTTGTAGTTCCTATACTTAGCTAGCAAGAACAGCATTACTGTACTTGATCCAGCCATGGTAGACAGTAGAAATATCCCGCAGTTTAATCATAGTTAGGCGCAGCAAGAGTAGAACAAGAAATAGTGGCAGTGGCTATTTATGACTCCACTCTACACTTTATCTATCCTTTGTCTAGTCCCTCTAAGAACCGCCGCCTGAGGACGCGGTTTTTTGTGAGCCTATACTTGTTTGAAGAGCATTTTTAGCTTACCTAAAGTAGCCTTTTGCTGTTCTGAAGCAGCCTTACTGGCGTTTGGGTTGCCAATGTTAGTCTTAT
>JAICVW010000540.1 GCA_025935105.1 Nitrososphaeraceae archaeon | reverse complement strand
GACAATGCACAAAGAATGAATCAGAAGTGGCAAGACCTCTTCATGGAAACAAAAAGCCAAAAACCAGAATAAAAGATGATGATAGTAACAACACATAGTTTTGAGAACGATTGACCTCTGTACAACTTTTAAAGGAAAAATAAAGTTTCAATTGGCTTCTTATTATCAATTGAACGGTGTATTAGCCTCTCGGCATTTAATATCTATATCTTCCGATTTTCCACTATCGGTTCCTACTTCAGAAAGACAAGTTCTGGATAGAAGAATGGAACTATTTGAGAAATATCTATCGAGCAGTGTCATCATTGGATTCCAGTATGATAGCTGAAGAGTGGTTCGTTAAAATATTGAATTAACTTCATTAACCTTTTGAAGGCTGGCGTAATTAGGTAAAGACCACCTCCGTATCCAACATAAGTTCCTAAAGTCTCCTTGATGAGACCGGCTCGTGAGAGTTTAGTAAGTGCTATGCTAAAGTCAGTCTCACTTAATTTACAAATATCCCGGATATTATGCCAGCCATTATTTACAACGAACTTCAATTCGGTATTTTCATTCGATTCCATATCAAACCTTTCAGGCATGTCTTTCTGTTTTTTATAAATTTCAGAAGCAACCAAGATATCTGTTAGCGACAATTCGGAGATAAAACTAATGAAGTCTGCAGCAGAATGTCTTTCATCTGTATTGTCAACTACTACCGAACCTACAAGGATCTTGCAGTTTAATCTTATCTTCTCATTATGTCCAGTCCTAAGACATTCATCCAGAGTCAATCTCATTATATCGTAAAACTCTTCCGTGGCGAGGAATGATTTATCAATCTTAACGTCCTCTATTAAACTCATTGCTTCATTCAAATACTGGATGGCCTGTAGAAGTCGTCTCTTTTGAAACTCCTGTCCTGCTGAGACGATGACATAATCAAGCATACTTCCAATTCCTGGAATTTGCCAGATAGCATTTCTTAATGCGTGATTATTAAGATAATTATCAAGGCTGTGTTGAATTACTCTTTCGATCTTAGTATCTTCTGTTGTCATAAATTATATTCATATTAGCTATGGATTTAACTTTTCCATACATGACCTAATGTAACTCTCGCTTAATCAGTTACTTAGTCACTTTATAGCTGGGGAAATTGGCCATAGATAATATAAAAAAAGTTATTACAATCTCTAATAGAAAGTAGGATATTTTATACCTGGACTGAAGCCTCGACTCTTTAGGCTATTGCTTACAAAAGGAGTAGTAAATTTAGAATATAAAAATAGACAAAGCCAATTTTAAAAAATCTTGTGTTTCTGGATTCAGGTAGTTAATAATATTATCTGATCCGGTTTAGAGCGATAAGCGGATCAAAAAGAACACGATTCCAGATTCAGAGCTAGTAATTGTCCCTTCACTGCTTGTTGGGTGATAATGATAATTATTTTCCTACAATCTTTTAATAGCACAACAGCCCAGAATCACGATGTTAATTAGGGACCGTAACCGGGATAATTAATGAATTCGAAAAAGAAGTAGATGCTTTAGAATAGGAGTCGGTTAGAGGATTATCAATTTGGTATCAAAAACTCTTAGTGTGCCTACACCAAATTATCGTTTTTGCAAACCCCCAAACTGATCAAGACCAATAATGATATCAATCACAGCTAAAAGATATACTAGTTTATATTTTAGAGGTATGTTATGAATATGAAGTAAATACCAATATTCGCAAGTGTTACTAATCCCCCAATTTTGAAAAATTCAATAAAGGTAAATGCTTTAACGTTCTTAGATTCTGCTACATCAATAATTATGATATTACTTGCAGCTCCCAATATGGTAAGGTTTCCTGCAATTGTGCTTGCTGATGCTAGCATCAGCCATTGACTTGTGTGCGCGTCACCTCCAAATCCGTTATTTAGCATGACTAGATTATACAATGCGACAAATGGGACGTTACTAAGTATTTGGCTCAATAGAATACTCACAGCGGATATTATCGCATTGCTTTGAATCATATTATTAGGATTAGGAGAGGGTATACGGGATGTGAACATCGCAATTGCTCCAGAAGACCAAAGGGCAGAAGTTACTACGAACATTGTAGCAAAGAATACTAGTACGGAATAATCTATCCTTCTGAGTATGTCTTTACGTTCTTTACTACCACTCACAAGATAAAGTATACCTGCACCCAATAATGCAATAATACTGAAACCTACATCGGCAATATGTAGGAAATGTAGAAACTCTGAAATAATAAAACCAGCTATAGTTATGAAAAGAATTATCGAGGAGATTTTTGCGAGATGTGGATTTTCAATTATTGATGAAGATGGCATTGCTTTATGATTCAAGGAGGTAGTAATGATATTATGAGAATTATTTGCCTCATATCTTTTACTGTTTAATGATGCTATGTCTTTTTTGAAATATAACCTAAGAATAAAATATGTTAAAAATAGATTGATCAAAGTAGGAATTGTCAGGTGAATAATAAATGTGGTAAAAGGCAATGATATACCACTCTGTATGGCTATCAAAAGATTTTGAGGATTTCCTATAGGTGTCATTGTGCTACCCACAGATATACCAAAAGCAAGAGCAATGAGCAAAACTAATGGCCTAATTCCAACTTGTTTCGAAATGTATACTATGAGTGGTATACCAAGCAAAGCTATAGTATCATTTACTAAAAATGCTGAAAGTATTCCCATTCCAACAACAAATACCATAAGCAAAGAATCCAGATTATTTGCCCTTGACAACATCTTTAACGCCACTACTCTCAGCACACCAGATTTGTCAAGTGCAGTAACGATACTGAACATACCAAAAAGGAATCCAATAACGTCTAGGTTAATTGATTTTAATGCTGCCTCTAAACTTGTGACCTGAAAGACAAGCATAAGGAATGCACCAATCAACATCGAAACCCATATTGGAATATGATATCGTCTTGTTCGTCCTATTAT